>JBJTMN010000063.1:0-3677 GCA_046070545.1 Ferruginibacter sp. | reverse complement strand
TTTATCCTTCACCACCACCAGATCTTTCAGCGCCACCGTAATGGGCACTGCACCCACCTGTAGCACAGCTTTTTTACCCTTTATCTCTTTTACAATACCCAACTGGCGGTTCTGTTTCATCTTTACTTTAGCTCCTATCTGTATATCTTCTCCTGTTTCCTCAAACTTTTCGTTCAGTTTCTTTTGTTGTTTTTCGGTGGTCAGTCTTTCTTTTTGCTGAAAAAGCAGGGCATGTATCATCTTCACTACTTTGTCCTTGTCTTCGGCCTTGCGCCATTCTATCACCATCGCTTTCAGGCGGCGTTCCATGTCTTTCAGGTAAATGATCTTGTCGGCGGCAATATGGTTCTGCAGCCGAAGCCTTTCCATCTCCTGCTGGTGCAGTTCTTTGTTGAGGGCCTGTTCCATTTTCTTTTTCAGGGCTTCGTTCTCTTTCAGCAGTTTTTTCAGGTCGGCTTTTTCCTTGTCGATATGCTGCAGGTCTTGTTCAGTGCGGTTGAGGAGTTTATCTAACGTAAAATGATCATCATCTACCAGTTTTCGGGCTTTGTCTATCAGTCTTTTCTCCAGCCCGATCCTTTCTGCAATCGAAAAAGTATAGGAACTGCCCGGCTTGCCAACCACCAGTTTGTACATGGGTAGCAGGTTCTTTTCGTCAAACTGCATGGCGCCGTTGATGATGCCGGCCACCTTATTGGCCATTACTTTTAAATTGAGGTAATGGGTGGTAACAATGCCAAAACTGTGCTTGATGGCCAGTTCTTCCATGATCACTTCGGCAAAGGCGCCGCCCAGGTTGGGATCGGATCCGCTGCCCAGTTCATCAATAAAGAACAGTGTTTTTCCATTGGCATTTTCCATAAAATGCTTCATGTTCTTCAGGTGCGATGAATAGGTGCTCAGCTCAAATTCCAGGCTTTGAGTATCGCCGATGTGGATCATGATCTGTTTGAAGATGCCCATCTCGCTGTCCGGGTGCACGGGCACCAGTAAACCACTTTGCAGCATCAGTTGCAGTAAACCAACCGTTTTTAAAGTGACCGTTTTACCCCCGGCGTTGGGCCCGCTGATGACCAGGATGCGTTGTTTTTCATTCAGGGTAAGATCCACAGGTATGGTAGGTTTCTTATTGGTCTTGTTGTAGAGATACAGCAAGGGATGGTAAGCCTGGATAAGTTTTATATGTGCTTTATCCAGCACCACGGGGTAACTGCCATTGTATTCAATACCAAATTTCGCCTTGGCACGGATGAAATCAAATTCGCCGGCCATGTGCAGATAGGTTTTCAGCAGCTCTGAATAAACACTTAAATTTTGTGTGAGTTTTCGTAATATCTTATACACTTCCTTACGCTCTTCATTCTCCAGAGAGAAGATGGCGTTATTGAGTTCGGTGGTTTCTTCGGGTTCAATAAAAGTGGTGCGACGGCTATCGCTTTCGCCATGCAATATGCCCTTGATCATGCGCTTTTGTTCGGCAAAAACAGCCAGCACCCTCCTGCCGTTTAAAAAGCTTTCTTCTATATCGGCTAAATATCCCTGTTTGTTCAGCTTACTTACAATACGGTCGAATACCTTGCGCAGTTCGTTACGCTTGCGGTACAGGTTCATTCTTATTTCTGCCAGTTCTTCGCTGGCACTGTCCTTTACCTGGCCGGTCTCATCCAATATTTCATCGATCATTTCCACGATCACTTTCTCGTAATAAGCATCATGCACTACCCTGGTTAATGCGGGGTAAGCTGTGCGTCGTTCATTATCGAACCAGCGGAAAATATTATTAGTATTTTCGGCCAGCCGCCTGATGAGCAGGAACTGCTCGCCTGTGAGTACGGCACCGGGAATGCCCAGGAGTTTAAGTTCTTTACCAATATTGTGTGTGAACTCGTTTGGAAAAGGCTGCCCGTTTTGCAGCAGTAGTTTAAACTCATTGCTTTGCTGCAGTTCGGTTTGTATGAATTCCTTTTTGGTATGCAGGCGAAGCTGTTCGGCCTTGTGTTTGGCAAATTCGGTGCGGCAATGCAGGGCCAGTAAGGTTTTTACCTTCTCATATTCTAACTGCACGAGGGCGGACTCAGGAAAAAATTTCACTATATCTTGTTTTAAAACTGCTAATTTCGGTTAATAATCAGCTTAAATGAAAACTTTATTTAGTTGTGTTTTTATTGTTTTGATTTTAGTGGGATGTTCCTCAACTATTAGTACAACCAATACAGGACAAGAGCGGATAAAAACGCACAGATCGATCGCCATTTTACCTTTTGAAGTGCGGTTCGACCTCAGAAATAAGAACCGCAAAAAATTTACTGAAAAAGAACTGTCGGACCTGCGGCATTTTATGGCTACCGGCCTGCAGGACTATTTGTACAACTGGTTAAAAACCTATAGTTACAGGCAATCATTTACAGTTACCATTCAGAACACGGATATCACCGACAGTATATTGGCGGCCCAACAGATCAGTTACCTGGTTCTGTATAATATGGGGCGTACAGAACTGGCAAAGTTGCTGGGTGTAGATGCGGTATTAACACCCAATGTCATTTTCGCCCAACCTAACAGCGAGGAGGTTTCCATGCTGCTTAGTCCCGTTGGTTCGGATCCTTCTAATATTTTCAATCCCGACTTCTTCAATAGCCTTGCAACACAGGAAATGAGAATGCAGGTATTGCTGAATGACAGGTTTTCGGAAACCTCCCTCTGGACATTTGAAACAAAAACACAAAGCAGCAAAGCCACCCGGCGGGTGAGCAATGATCCCCAAAAAAATATCTTAACTCCTTTATTTGCCAATATTGATAAAACGCTGAATCGGTTCATCAGGAATTTCCCGTACAAAAAAACTTAGCACTGTAGGATTAGTGAGTAGCACATTTTCTGTTTGATCAAATTATTTTTTTTGGGGGATTCATTCATTTTTTTTAACCTGCTCCACCTGCAACTCCTCCCAAGGTGTTGTTCCATCCTTCTCTCTTTTAAAAACAAACTCATTGCTGCTGAGGATCACGATCTCGGCCGTGGTGTAAATTTTACAGCCTTCCATCAAATGGCCGCCCATGGTTTTACCGGTGCTGTCGCTGAGACTGATATGCAGATGGGAACCGTTTGTGGATACCGTGCCGGTAAGGCTTACAATTTCAAAATGGCCGCTGTCTGTACTGCCATTGGGCTGGTTGGCAAACCGTATTTGATAGTTTGTCAGGCTGCCGACACAGGCACTCACCCAACCTGCTTTAATTTGCTGCTGGTTCACCAGGTCTTGAATTCCGGTTTTAAGGTCTTCGCCGGGTTTTAAGCGAAAAGCATGTGCAGTAAGTTTATCCATGGCAGTTTTTTGATTGCAGGAAAATAAAATGATTGAGGCGATGATGATACAAGTAAATCTCATGGTTGCAAAGTACAGGTATTTGTGTTGTTTGTTAAACTTTTGTTGTGCTATCTTGTTATACAATCTATGCCATTTACCTTTACGTAGGTTCATGATAAAATATAAACCATGTTAAGATTTTTATTCATTTCGGTTGTTAGTCTGTTTGGATTAAGTTCCTGTGCACAGAAAGACAACAAAGCCATTACAAAAAAAGATACAAAAGTTATGAGTGATCCAAATGTAAAGTTAGATACCGCCACTTTCGGGACAGGCTGCTTCTGGTGTACCGAAGCCATTTTTCAGCAAC
>JBJTMN010000062.1:0-5576 GCA_046070545.1 Ferruginibacter sp. | reverse complement strand
TTTTAAAAGAGATGAAGTAATTGACAGGATCAGCGAAACCTACGCCGATGTGAATGAGGGGGAAAAACTGGCCCTGTTCAACTCAGCAGGCTACCTGGAGATCGCCATCAATAAAGGTAATGCAGCCGGATTACTGGGTTTACAGAATTTCTCTGAAAAACAATTGCAGCAAAGCCAGTATATGAACAGCAGGCTTTTTTACCAAACGGTGAAAGTATATTTTGAGTAAAAAAACCTCCGCTCCCTAAAGGGGGAACTCCGGAGCCTGATTATTTGAATATGCTTATAACAGATTTAATGGTCATTCATATTTTTAACAACAAAACACAATTATTCCCCTTCAGGGGTTAGGTTTGGCATTTTTAAAGAACATATCACAGGATAAATCTTCCGACAAGGAGCTGATCGCTGGTTTTAAAGCAACGGGTGATATCAGCCATTTAAGTACCTTGTACCAACGGTATATGGACCTGGTATTTGGTGTTTGCCTGAAATACTTTAAGGATACGGAGCGTTGTAAAGATGCCGTAATGGACATTTTTGATGAACTGAATACCAAATTGAGGGTGCATGAAGTGGAGAATTTTAAAGGCTGGTTGCATGTTTTAACCCGAAATTACTGCCTGATGCAGCTGAGAAGCCCCAGGAATATAAAAACCACAGAATTTAACCCGGTTTTTATGCAATCAGAAGAAAATACGCATCTGAATGGCGAGGCTTTGGAAAAAGAGGAGAATTTTAAGAAATTAGAGGGTTGTATGGAGACTTTGCCCGATGAACAGCAACAAACCGTTAAACTGTTTTACCTGGAAAGTAAATGTTACAATGAAATTGCAGAAATAACCGGTTATGAGTGGAATAAAGTGCGTAGTTATATACAGAATGGAAAGCGGAACCTGAAGAATTGTATGGAGGAAAAGGGTTTGAGGTTGTGAGTCGTGGGTTAGAAGTCGTGAGTCAGGAGTCGTGGGTCAGGAGTTATGGGTTTAATATGATTATTATTTGATCAATGAGCGATAACAAAAACAATATTATTTACACTGCAAGGGATATAGAGCAATACCTGGCTGGTAACCTGTCGGCTCAGCAGATGCATGCCATGGAAAAAGCAGCACTGGACGATCCATTCCTGGCCGAAGCTATGGAAGGTTACGAAGCAGTAAAAGACAAGGAATGGAATAACCAGCTGGTGGCAATTCGCGAAGCACTCAACAACAAAGGATCAGTTGCTAAAGTAATTCCTTTACACAAAAGCAAAAACAACTGGTGGAAAGTTGCAGCTGCCGTAATGATATTAGGAAGCGGCGCCACATTGACCTATATCATGAGCAGGAATAACAAGGAAGATCAAGGTAAACAAGAAATTGCCCAGATCACTCCTGCAACAAAAGACAGTATTACACAGATCGAACTCCCGCCCACTCCTTCAGTTACGCACACACTGAACCCCAGTGCATCGGCCAGTGAAGCCGATAAGAAAGCAATTCCGGGAACCATCGCTAAACCTGACATGGCGGGCAACAAAACAGCAAGCAACATTATTCCGGACCCAGGTGCCCCGGTATTTAAACCAGCGGCAGTACCGCTTAACAGCGGTGAAACTGCTAATGATGAAAGATCAATTACGGCTGCACCACCTGCAGTCATGTCTACGGAAACCAACAATGCTGATGTTGCCCGGGAAGCAAATGCCGAAAAGGCCAGGACAGCCGCCAAACAAGCCTCTGATGCCGATATACTGGCAGGCCGTCAGAAGAACCAGGTAGCCTCTAATGCCAAAAAAGAAGCAGTACTGAATAACTTTTTTACAGCACAGGTAGTTGCTGCAGATAATTCACCGCTGCCATTCACTAATATTTCCATTAAAAAGGAAAACTTTGGAACCTATGCCGATGCAAAAGGCATGGTAAGACTGGTTTCTACCGACAGTGTCTTATTGGTAGAAGTGAAATCTGTCGGCTATCAGCCTAAAACATTTGCACTGCATAATAACCAGGCACAAACAAAGATCGTGTTGCAGGAAGAAGAAGTGGCACTGAAAGATCAGACTATTGTTGGATCCGGCACCAGGAAACGTGCTACTCAAAACACCAGGCGTGCCATATTGCTGAAGGATTCAGTTGTAAATGTAGAACCGGCAGATGGCTGGGATAATTATAACACCTATGTAGCCAACAACCTGGATATACCAGAATCTGCCTTGCAAAACAACCGGCATGGTGAAGTGGAATTAACCTTTGATGTGAAAGCAAACGGAACCATTTCCAATATACGGGTAAACAAATCGCTGGGTGCCGAATACGATGAAGCCGCCAGGCGCCTGCTGCAGGATGGTCCGCAGTGGAAAGTAAAAAAAGGCAAGAAGACTTCCGCAAGTATAAAGGTTCAATTTTAGAACTGCCTGTCACTTTTTTCAAATTTTCAGTCACTGTTGTTCATAACAATGCTAATAAGTCAACCATCAATGCATGGCAGCGGTATTCAATGGGTAAACCTTCTTTGAGATTTACGTAGCTTAGCATTCTAAAATATTTTTATGAAAAAAATACTGTTAACTTCTATTGCGATTACCTGCATTGCTTTCTTAAGCATGGCACAGGTTAAAATGCCTGCACCCTCTCCTACACAAACCATCAAGCAGGATTTCGGCATCGGCACCATCGAATTAACTTATTCCAGGCCATCCATCAAGGGCCGTAAAATTTTCGGTGACCTGGTTCCCCTGAATAAATTATGGCGTACCGGCGCCAATGCAGCTACCAGGATCTTTTTCAGCGAACCGGTAGAGATAGGCGGTAAAAAAATAGACAGTGGCACTTATGTTCTGTACACTATTCCCGGTATTGATACCTGGGATATCATACTGAACAAAGGACTCGACAACTGGGGCATAGACGGATATAAAGAATCGGAAGATGTGGTGCGCTTTAAAGCAGATGCGGACAGGATGAAAAATAAACTGGAGACATTCACCATAGATTTTACAGACATAACTCCTGAGATATGCTCGATGAATATCAAATGGGAAAAGACATCCGTTTCTATACCCATTGTAGCCAATTTTAAAGATAAGGTGAGGGCACAGATCGAAGCAGCAATGAAAACAGACAAGAAACCTTACTGGCAGGCAGCACAGTTTTACAATGAGTATGATAAGAATTTACCACTGGCTTTAGAAAATGTAACCAACGCCATTGACGAGAATAAAGAAGCATTCTGGATGTGGATATATAAAGCCAGGATCCAGAAAGATATGGGCGATAAAGCAGGTGCAATGACAAGTTCCAAAAGATCAATGGAGCTGGCAGTTGCTGCTAAAAATGATGATTATGTGAAAATGAATAAAGACCTGCAGAAGACTTTAAAGTAATTTTTTTACTGGTAACACTTCCGGTTACGGCCTTGAATAATTGTTAAGCGTTGCATTATTGCAACGCTTTTTCTTTCTGGCCCGAAACCAATTGAAATAAAAGTGCCAGCACCACCACCAAGATGGCACCAATAGCATTGAGCCAAAGAAAGGAAACGATCTTTTGCTGGTAGATAAAAATGACCAGCAGTTCTGAAACAATGGCCGCATAAAAAACAGCATGCCCCCGGATGAATTGAATGCCCAGTGCCACCAGGAATATTCCCAATATGACCCCATAAAAAAGAGAACCCAGGATATTCACCGCTTCAATAAGGCTGTTGCCGATATTTTGTGCAAACATGGCAATGATGATGCAGAATATGCCCCATCCGAATGTGTACCATTGCGAAACATGGTAGTCCTTTATTTCTGTTTCTTTTTTTACAAAGAATTTTTTGTGAAAGTCAACCACGGTTACGGCTGCCAGTGAATTGAGGGCAGCGGCAATACTTCCCCAGGAAGCTAAAAAGATGATGGCAATGATAAGTCCTATAAGACCAACCGGAAGGTAATCCATTACAAATCGCAAAAAGATATAGTTGTTGTCATTCGTATCCTGCCCGGGCAATGCCTGCTGCAATACTGTTTTATATTGTGCTCTTACTGCAACTGCCTCTTTAATATTGGTGGTTGCCAGTGCAGCATTGTAGCGGGTTTCCAGGGCAGTAAGGGAATCTTTAAAAGGAGTTTCCCTGGCAGCAACTATTTTGGCCTGGTCAAAATAAATGGGTGCTTTATTAAACTGGTAGAACGAAAATATCAATATACCCAGCAGCAGGATAAAGAACTGCATGGGCACTTTAACCAACCCATTCATCAGCAGCCCTACCCTGCTTTCCTTTACATCCTTTGCGGTAAGGTAACGCCCTACCTGGCTGTGGTCGGTCCCAAAATAACTGAGCGACAGGAAAAATCCGCCGATCAGTCCGCTCCAGATATTGTATTTATCCTGCCAGTCGAATCCCTTATCCGTAAAGCCGGTGGTGATGATGTTCATCTTGCCCAGTTCACCACTTTTATGCAAGGCTTCTGTAAATCCAACTGCATCGGGCAATAACTTAACGGCTAAATAACCTACTATAAAAAGCGTTACGAACACTATGATCATTTGCAGTTTTTGTGTATGTGCTACTGCCTTGGCACCCCCACTCATGGTATAGATGATGAGTAAGCCGCCCATGACCAGGTTGGTGTAATAGATATTCCAACCCATTAATGAACTTAACACAATAGAGGGCGCAAAAATGCTGATGCCGGTACTTAAACCACGTGCCAGTAAAAAAAGAAAAGAAGTGAGCGTGCGGGTCTTCAGGTCAAACCGGTGCTCCAGGAATTCATAGGCCGTATACACTTTCAGCCGGGTGAATACCGGTACAAAAAATATGCTGATAACGATCATGGCCAGTGGCAGTCCAAAATAATATTGCACAAAGCGCATTCCGTCGCTGTAAGCCTGCCCCGGGCCGGTTAAAAAAGTGATGGCACTGGCCTGTGTACCCATGATGCTTAACAGTACCAGGTACCAGGGTAATGAACGGTTACTTAAAAAATACCCTTCCAGGTTTTTAGAGGTACGGCTTTTATAGATACCGGACAATACAATACCGCAAAGGGTTACACATAATATGATCCAATCCAGGCCGCTCATACCCCAAACCCCTGAAGGGGCTTTTTGCTGTTTTTAGTGTTAAAAGTTTTCAGTTTATTCATACCTGCAGCAATTATTTAAATGTAACTGTAACAAAATAAAAGATAATGATTTGCAGCACCAGAAACAGGAATACCAGCAGGTACCATTTGTTCCAATATGATCTTTTATTTTCCATTTTTTCTCTGTGCTCACATGCTGAGGAACGAAGTATCTCCGGCTAATCAGAGATCTCCCGTTATGACTCAGTAAGTCAGACTATTTTATATACTTGGTTCTTTTGTTCGCGATCAAATTTGCAAATAACCGGTAAGCTCCCGGCACACCTGCAGGCAATTCCCTGAAGAATACCAGGCCCGTATACACAAATCTTCCTTTACCATAGTTGGCAATGATCAGGCTTCCGTTCTGTTCGGTTTCACCGGGATCTTTCATTCCCAGGATCGCTTTATAGGCCGTGTCTAATTTCTCTGCATGATAAATGCTGCGCTCCTGTATCCAGCCATCAAAATCCTT
>JBJTMN010000061.1:0-5044 GCA_046070545.1 Ferruginibacter sp. | reverse complement strand
GCCCGTCTTATACTGGCAAAAGATGTTACCGAACAAAAACAGGCTGAACAAAAAATAATTTCCCTGAATGAAGTACTGGAAGAAAAAGTAGCAATGAGAACCGGAATAAGAAAATGCCTCCAGCTCTTCATTTGATCTTTTCAGCTCCTCGGTTCTCATTGCTACTTTTTCTTCCAGTACTTCATTCAGGGAAATTATTTTTTGTTCAGCCTGTTTTTGTTCGGTAACATCTTTTGCCAGTATAAGACGGGCATGCATTCCTTCAAATAATATTTCATGACCTATGATCTCTACCAGTATTACAGTACCGTCTTTTTTACGGTGACGCCATATTCCCTTGTTATAATGAGGGTTACCGGAAGTAAGAATATGATCCGATCGTGAAAAAGCATCCCTGTCTTCTTCGGGCCTTATTTCCAATGCTGACATACTTAAAAATTCCTGCCGGCTGTATCCATATTGTAGCATGGCCATTTCATTCACATCCAGGAACCTGAAATCATCCAGGCTGAGCACCCACATAGGCATGGGATTGTTTTGAAAAAGATGGCGGTATTGTGCTTCACTTTGCCTGTAGGCCTCGGTACGCTCTTTTACTTTTTGCTCCAGCTCGAGGTTGAGTTTGCTAAGTACTTCTTCCACTTTTTTTCTTTCAGTAATATCCTTTACCAGGGCCAGGTTTCCGGCTATGTTGCCGTCGGCGTCCAACAATTGCGATACGGTTACCAATACATGTACCGGCCTGCCCGTTCTTGTATGATAAACAACTTCACCCTGCCAGTATTTTTTTTCATTAAAGGATTCAATGACCAGTTCTCTTGTTGTTTGCAGGTAGTCAATTTTTAAAATTTCAGTTCCTGCCTTTCCAACAACATCTTCAGCTTTCCATCCCAGCAGCAATTCTGCTGCTTTGTTCCAACGGGTTATCATACCCTTGTTATCTGTAGATATATAAGGGTCCTGTATATTGCTTGCAATACTTGCCAGGAAAAGTATGCGTTCCTCGGCCTTTCTTTTTTCTGAAATATCCTTTGTTACTTTTGCGTATCCATAAAACCGGTTTTCCTCATCATACAAGGCTGTAAATATAACATCGGCCCAAAACAGGGTTCCGTCTTTACGTACCCGCCAGCCTTCCGTTTCAAATTTTCCATGCAATAATGCCTGCTGCAGGTTCTTTTGCGGTTCATCCTGTTGTAATTGTTCGGGAGTATAAAACACACTGATCGGTTTTCCGATTATTTCTGCCCATTTATAGCCTTTTATATGTTCAGCTCCGCTGTTCCAGCTTGCCACTTTGCCTTCGGTATCCAGCATAAAAATAGCATAGTCTTTTACTCCCCCTATCAAAAGTTCATAGTCTTTACGGCTTTTTTTAAGCGCCTGTTCCGTTCTTTTCCGTTCAGTTATTTCTGCTTCCAGGGCCGATTGAGACCGCAGGGAAAAAATAACAGGTAATTGCTTTACCAGGTAAAAGACCGTAACCCAGCTGACTATCCCGGTAATAAAACGAACAAGGGCACTTAAACGATAAACCGGTATCCAGAATGCAACCGCATCCAGAAAATGAGTGGCACCGCAGGCCAGGATAAATGCCGCAAACAAAAAATAAAGCCTGGTAAACTGAATATTCTTTTTACGCGAAACATACCTGATGATAACGAGGGGAATAGCAAAGTAGGCTGTCCAGATCAAGAGGTCGCTGATGATGTACAGCCAGCCATGAAACTCAGTCCATTTGCCACAATGCCAGCGGGGAGGCCAATCCCTTACATCAAGCAGTTTACTAAAAAAATCCAGTATCTGGTCCATTTGATTTCAATACATTTTTTGAGCAACTTTAAAAAAAGCAAGTAGCAAATACTTATCCTGTTACGAAATGATGCATTGGATTATTCATGTTTCAGGTATTGTTTTCATGATTTCTTTAATATTTAATCAGGGTACTTTAAAAGCAGGAAGTACAATGATCATGATAAACACCGAAAGTTGTTTAGGGAAAAACTCTCTGGATAAAGTAAAGTTAAACAAGTTGTGATAAAAAACAATATAATTAATTTATTCAGTAATTTAACAGATTGAACTGTTTTTAATAATGTATGACTACAATCATGTTAATCATTATGACTGTTGTTCTTTATAACAACAAGTTATCAGTTTAACTTACCTTTTTTTGTAGAAATTAAATGATTTTATGTACAGAACTGACGTACTGGTCAAGATCGGGAGGCGTATTAAGATGATCCGCCTCGAAAAAAACATGACACAAAATGATCTTGCCATTGAATGTGAATTTGAAAAAGCCAGTTTGTCACGCATTGAAGCCGGAAAAACCAATATCACTATACGCACTTTATACAAAATATGCAAAGCGCTTGATATTCAGATAATAGAATTGTTTGCAGATTAATCTTCCCTTTTAATTATTCAACAACCACATTTTTTCCCAGGGTTTTAAAACGTACTCCGTTTGCCTGAACTACAGTGATGGTAATATGGCCTGTTTTACTGGTATTGATATCCCTTACAGTACCGCTTTTGCCGGTATGGGTGCCTGCTATTACTTTACAGTGGTCGCCATCCTGTAATACTAATGTTGATTTGGTTGGACCCTTTTTTGTCATTGCCGTAATTATATATAACCGAAGGTAAATAATAACCTAAAATTTTTTTTAAGTATAAATTAAAAATAAATTTTACCTGCTTGTTTCTAATTCTTCTTCTCCTCCGGCGCCAGCAATTTGGTAAAGCTTAAAGACCCCAGTTTCCAGTTATTGTTCTCCCGTACATACACTTCGGTAACCATAAAAGGATTGGTTACTTCATTGCCGCCTACTACAGCCAGCAAGGTAATATTGCTTAACACAATGGCGGTATTGCTGATGATGTTTGCAGATACCTTATGCACATCGGCTTTCTTGTAATGTATGCCGCCTGTTTTAATAATGTCCAGTTCCTGTGCCTTGCCCCAGCTGCCGCCCATGTGCACAAAGGATGCTTTTTCATCAAACAGTTTGTTTAACGAATCTACATTCTTGTCTGCCATCCACAGCCATTTTTTGTTGGAGAGCTCAATGATGGTCTCTTCTGTTTTTTGGTTGTTTGCGACGGTGTGATTCAGTTGCTTATATTCTTCATCAGTTACTCTTTGCAGCCAGGCGGTCTTTCCGTTTTGTGCAGGTGTAACTGCTATGTATGCAAAGCTTCCTGCTGCTGTTGCACCATGCCAGTGTGGTACACCGGGCATGCATTTGATCACATCGCCTGTATGTACAACCTGTGCAGGCTTTCCTTTTTCCTGGTAAAAACCAATGCCTTCGGTGATCATCAGTGTTTGTCCTCCGGGATGTATATGCCAGTCTAATTTGGCGCCTGCAGCAAAGCTTGCCTGGGCAACACTGTAATTTAGTATACTATCGGCCTTGCTTAATTCATTGAGCCAGATAGTGCCGGTATGATTATTAACGGTTGCTATTTCGCCTTTTGGAAATACAGGTTCATTTTGTACCGGAGCAGCCGGGTTTTGATTGTGCGCATCCTGCATTTTTCTGAATATTTCAACCATTGCAACAGGATCAATGCTGTTCATATCAACAAGTTTAAGCGACTTAACCATGGCAAGTGTACTTGTTTTATATTTTTGAAAATGAGCTGATTTAATATGCGCTTCATAGGCTTCCCTGTTTGCATAAATTTCAACAATCCTGATCTGTGTCGGATCTTGTTTCTGGCACATGGGGTATATGGATATCACGCCGGGCTCCAACTGAACGGAAGCGCGGGACTCCTGCTGCAGGATTGCATTGTATGCCGCCAGACTATCTGCATTGATCTCAATCTCGGATAATCGTATCATCATGTTATTTGTTTGAGCGTGTGCCTGGCTGCAGGCAAAAACTATAATGGCCAGTATGTATTTCATTGTATTAATATTTTAAATTCACTTAAAAATGCCGGAGACTTTGGTATAAAAACCATGTAAACTAAATATTATTTCATCCGAAGGACTGGGTTAATTCATATTCCTGTATTCATTGGGCGATACACCAACTCTTTGTTTGAACAGCCTGGTAAAATGCTGCGGGTATTTAAAGCCCAGGTCGTACGCAATTTCACTTACCGATTTGTGAAGATCAAAAACCCGTTCCTTGGCTACATCAATTATTTTGTTTTGAATGTACTCTTGTGCAGATTGGCCGGTTTCTTTTTTTATAAGATCGCCAAAATAGTTGGGCGATAAATTCAGTTCAGCAGCGCAATAAGCCACAGCAGGTAAACCGATGGAAGCAGGTTTATCAGACGTGAAATAATTGTTCAGTAGATTTTCAAAACGCTCCGGAATACCGTGGTGTACGCTATCACGGGTAATGAACTGGCGGTCGTAAAAGCGGGTGCAGTAATTCAGGAAAAGTTCTATGTTGGATGCTATGAGTTTTTTACTGTGCCTGTCAACCGCCTGTTGTAATTCGTATTCAATTTTAGCAAAGCAGTCCAATACCAGTTTTCGTTCCTTTTCAGAAATATGCAAGGCTTCATTTACATCATAACTAAAGAATGAATAGTCCTGTATATGTTTTCCCAATGACGTTCCTTTGATGAGATCGGGATGAAAGAGCAGTGCCCAGCCTTTGGGCTCAAAGGTCTTTACTTTGGGCTCTACTGCAATAACCTGCCCGGGTGCTATGAATACGAGGGTTCCTTCCTGGTAATCGTAATGGCCCCGGCCGTACTTCAGTTCGCCGCATTTCAGTTCCTTTAAATAAATGGCATACAAACCAAAATTAAAGGTTTGTGCAGGAAGGGGGTTTGCCTTCGACAGGTCGATGATGGTAACCAGCGGGTGCAGGGTTTCCACGCCACGCATTTGGTTATAGGCTGCAACGGTATCCAGTTTTACGATCGCTTGCATGATATTGATTTTGCTGAAACAAATTTACTCATTCCGGCACAGGATTAACCTATGCCGGCAGCTAATCAGTAATATTGGTAAGGGAAGCAGTAATTGATATACAAAGAGCCCCGTTCTTGTGGCCGACATTTGCAT
>JBJTMN010000060.1:0-7832 GCA_046070545.1 Ferruginibacter sp. | reverse complement strand
AACTTTACAACATCTGAATTAACCGGTCAGGTTGCACAAACTGCCAGTGAATTTGCCTTACAAAATATTAAGCCACACCTGATGGAGTGGGATGAAAGCCAGGAATTTCCTATACACATTTTTAAGGAAATGGGTAAACTGGGATTAATGGGCGTACTGGTGCCGGAAGAATATGGCGGTAGCGGACTGGGCTACTACGAATACAATATCATCATTCAGGAAATTGCAAAAGTGTGTGGTTCCATCGGTCTGTCACTGGCAGCACACAACTCGCTTTGCACCGGTCATATCTTAACTTTTGGTAACGAAGAACAAAAGAAAAAATATTTGCCCAAACTGGCTACTGCGGAATTTATTGGTGCCTGGGGTTTAACAGAAGCAAATACCGGCAGTGATGCAGGCAATATGAAAACAACTGCTGTAAAGGATGGTGATGAATGGGTCATCAACGGAACCAAATCATGGATAACACATGGCAAGAGTGGTGATGTGGCTGTTGTAATTTGCAGAACCGGCGAACCTCGCACAAAAGACAATTCAACCGCCTTTATTGTTGAAAGAGGTACAACTGGTTTTAGTGCCGGCAAAAAAGAAAATAAGCTGGGCATGCGTGCCAGCGAAACTGCCGAAATGATTTTTGATAACTGCCGCATACCCGATGCAAACCGCATAGGCGAAGTTGGCCAGGGCTTTAAGCAAAGCATGAAAATACTCGATGGCGGGCGCATATCCATTGCTGCACTGGGTTTGGGCATTGCACGTGGTGCTTATGAAGCATCGGTACAATATGCTAAAGAGCGCCACCAGTTCGATCAGCCCATCGCAAATTTCCAGGGTATTAGTTTTAAGCTGGCCGATATGGCAACTGAAATTGAAGCAGCGGATCTTTTAATAAAGCAGGCCTGCGATCTAAAAATGCGGCATTTGCCTATGACCAAAGAATCGGCCATGGCAAAATATTACAGCAGCGAGGTGGCAGTAAGGGTTAGTACCGATGCCGTGCAGATATTCGGGGGCTATGGATACACAAAAGATTTTCCGGTTGAGAAATTTTACAGGGACAGTAAGCTTTGTACAATCGGCGAAGGTACCAGCGAAATACAAAAGCTGGTTATCAGCAGAGAAGTATTAAAGTGATCAAAGAATAAAAATAAATAAGCCATCCGCCTGTTGTGGATGGCTTATTTATTTGATGAATTGGAATAAATTATTTTTTATCTCCGCCAAACATTCCGCTTAATTTGTCTTTAACGTTGTCAAAAACATCTTCCGCTTTATCAGCTGCTTTTTTTGCAAAGTCTTCAATTTTTTCGCCGGTTTCACCAGGTATTACATCGCTGATCTTGTCTAGCATAGAGTGTTCTTCAGCTTTTGGTGCTTCAGTAGCAGAAGCAGCTGATGCACTTGGAGCAGATCCACTGTCTGAAGATCCGGCAAACATATTATCTACTGCACCACCAAGCATGGGAAATTTTTCTTTTACGAAATCTTTGATGGTGTCGATTGTTTTTGATGCCTGTTCTGCACTGATGCCTGCTTTTTCAGTAAGGCGTGTTATTAATTCCTGCATGATTTTTTTGTTTTTAGATTTTGATATGTAAATATGGGTTATTTTTTATTGAAAGGGTTGCATGGTAAGTAAAGCAATTGTTAATCTATTGTTCGTTTAGTTGATATTTCAACTTCGCTAATGCTATATTATTTTCTAGTGTTGAAAGGCGCCCTTCCTGCCTCAGGATAAACTGTGCAAATGAAGTAAAACCAGTGAACAACAGCCGGTAACCCCAAACCCAAACTACAAACTACTCGGTATCATACCTGTCTACTCTTTCAATCCCACTCATGGAAACCAACCTGTTAACCAGTTCATCCAGTTCTTCCTTATCGTGTACAAATATTTTTACATTGCCTTCAAAAATGCCCTCTTTGGCTTCAATGGTCATGGCCGAAATATTAAATTTCATTTCACCACTGATCAGATTGGTGATCTTGTGAATTACACCCACATCATCCAACCCGATAATTTTTAAACCGGTGAGGAATGAGATCTCTTTGTTTTTTGCCCACTTGGTCTTTACTACCCTGTGGCCGTAATTTGCCAGTAAACGGGCGGCATTGGGGCAATTGGTCCGGTGTATCTTCAACCCTTCGCCGGTGGTTACAAAACCAAATACATCATCGCCCGGTATCGGTTTACAGCAATTGGCCAGGGAGTATTGTATCTTATCACTGCTTTCGCCAAATATGATGAGCTCTGCATCTTTTTTGTCGAATGGTTTTACGGGAATTTCCCGGTCTGCTCTTTCTTCGGCGATCTTAACAGGCTTGGGTGGTACCAGTTTATCTCCGTGCGTTGTAAAGTCCTTTAACTCTTTAAGGTCGATCTTTTTAATGGCAATATCATATAACAGATCAAGCGAAGAGCCCTTCTTATAAAAACTGGTAAGCTCTTCCATATTGGCCTGGCTCATGCTTGCACCCATGGCTTCCAGCTTGCGCTGCAGGGTATATTTGGCTTCGTCTGCTACTGCTCTTTTTTCTTCCTTTAGAGTATCTTTTATTTTTGATTTGGCCTTACTGGTTACTACAAAATTCAGCCATTCAATATTGGGCTTTTGTTTGGCGCTGGTAATAATTTCTACCTGGTCGCCACTGCGCAGTTTATGGCTGATGGGCACCAGTTTGTGATTTACCTTGGCACCAATACATTTACTACCAACGGCAGTATGCACACCAAAAGCAAAATCCAGTGCCGATGCCCCGGTGGGCAACATCTTTACTTCTCCTTTGGGTGTGTACACATAGATCTCCTCTGCAAGAAAAGATGTTTTAAAATCCTGTAAAAAATCAATGGAGTTGTCATCCGGGCTGTTGAGCGCTTCCCGTATCTGGCTGAACCATTTATCGAAGCGGCTTTCATCAGCTGCACCTTCTTTGTATTTCCAGTGTGCTGCCAGGCCTTTTTCTGCAATTTCATTCATACGCTTCGAACGTATCTGTACTTCCACCCATTTACCATGCGGCCCCATCACGGTTGTATGCAGGGCTTCGTAGCCATTGCTTTTGGGGTTGCTAAGCCAGTCCCGTAATCTTTGTGTGGATGGGCTGTATTCTTCTGTAACCAGGCTGTACACTTTCCAACAGTCGCCTTTTTCATTTTCCAATGCACTGTTCAAAAGTATCCGTATTGCAAAGAGGTCATACACTTCTTCAAAACTAACGCCCTGTTTTTTCATCTTATTCCAGATGGAGTGTATGCTTTTAGGGCGGCCGTAAATTTCAAAATCAAAACCCGCTTTTTCCAGTTTATCTTTTATAGGCCTGATAAAATCGTTGATGTATTTCGAACGCTCTCTTTTGGTATCTGTTAATTTTTGTGCAATGTATTTATAGGTATCCGGTTCCATGTATTTCATGGCCAGGTCTTCCATTTCTGTTTTTATATTGTACAAACCCATACGGTGGGCAAGGGGCGCATACACGTAAATGGTCTCACTTGCGATCTTTAACTGCTTCTCCCGCTTCATGCTTTCCAGTGTACGCATATTGTGCAGGCGGTCGGCAAGTTTTATTAATATAACCAGGGGATCATCGGTAAGGGTTAATAAGATCTTTTTAAAATTTTCAGCCTGCTGGGTACTGTTGGTGTCCATTACGGTACTTATCTTGGTAAGTCCGTCCACGATCCTGGTCACTTCGGCGCCAAATTCGCGTTGAATATCATCCAGTGTAATATCTGTATCTTCTACGGTGTCATGCAGTAAGGCGCAAATGGTACTGCGTACACCCAATCCTATTTCTTCAACACATATTTTAGCTACGGCAAGCGGATGAAGAATATAGGGTTCGCCGCTCTTTCTACGCATGGTTTCGTGCGCTTTGGCAGCCATTTCAAAGGCCACACGCAGTAATACCTTATCTCCCGGCTTTATCTTAAGCTTTAGAACACGCAAAAGCCCGCGGTATTGCCGCAGTATCTCTTTCTTTTCCTCTTCTTCGTTGAGATTGTATTTAGGTATATCGACAGTAGCCTCCATAAGTGAATTACGAATTTACGTAAACAAATCTGTTTTCTGTTTTGCATAAATCCCTTACTTTTGCAGCCCTTTAGCGGATGTGGCGAAATTGGCAGACGCACCAGACTTAGGATCTGGCGCCGTAAGGCATGTAGGTTCGACCCCTATCATCCGCACTAAAGAATAACGAACAGGGAACAAGGAATATCGAATTTTGAAGTTCAACATTCAGCATTCCTTGTTCCTTGTTCAATATTTAAAAGATAAATAATAACCAATAATGGCAACAGTTACAAGAGAAAACATCGGTCTTTTACATGATAAACTGACTGTGAAAGTGAGCAAGGATGACTATTTACCCGGTTTTGACAAAAAACTTAAAGAATACAGCAAAACAGCCAATATACCTGGTTTCAGAAAAGGAATGGTGCCTCCCGGGATGATCAAAAAAATGTATGGTCCTTCTATTTTCAGCGATGAAATTTTAAAATCGGTCGAAAAAGAGTTGTACACCTGGTTGAATGCAGAAAAGCCGGAGATATTTGGCCAGCCGCTGCCTTTAAGCACCGATCTGCGTGATATCAACATGAATAACCCCGCTGATTATGAATTCGGGTTTGAAATTGGCTTGAAACCGGAATATTCTCTGCCAGATATTTCTAAAGCTAAAGTAACCCTGCATAAAGTTGAAGCTACCGATGCCATGGTTGAGGAAGAGATTAGCCGTATGCAGATAAAGGGCGGTAAGATGACCGAGCCTGAAACTGTTGAGAATGATGAGAACGTTTTGAATATGTTGTTTACAGAAGCAGATAAAGATGGTAACGTAGTTGAAGGTGGCGTAAGCAAAGAAAATTCGGTTATACTGAAATATTTAACGGCTGCTACCCAGAAGAAATTCATGGGAAAAAAGCTTGGTGATACGGTAACCGTACAGCTTAATAAAGCTTTTGATGAAGATAAGTTAGAAATGTTTTTACAGGACCTTGGTTTTGAGAAAGATGACAAAGAATCTGCAAAAAAATATTTCAACCTGGAGATTGTAAAGATCGGCCTGGTTGAAAAGCGTGAACTGAACGAAGAATTCTTTAAAGAAATCTACCCCGGCAAAGAAATTAAGACCGAAGCGGAATTAAGGGAAGCTATAAAAGCAGAAATTGACAATTACTGGCAAAGCCAGAGCCGTAACCAGTTGCAGGATCAGCTGTATCATTACCTGCTGGATGAGACCAACATGGAATTCCCGGTTGAATTTTTAAAACGCTGGTTGCAAACCGGTGGCGATAAGGAAAAATCACCCGAGCAGGTTGAAACGGAATTCCCAACCTTCAGCAATCAGTTAAAATGGACTTTGATAAGCGATAAACTCATTAAAGAGAACGGCCTGGAAGTAGGCAACGAAGAACTGCGGGAATACATGAAGGTTGAGATCATGCGCTACTTTGGCACCATGAACCTGGGCGAAGATACCGGGTGGATAGAAAGCTATATCGATCGTATGATGAAGGATGAAAAACAGGTTGACGCCAGCTATCGTCGTTTGATAACTGATAAACTGTTTAACTGGATCGAAGGACAGGCTAAAGCCAAAGGAAAAACAGTTACTGCAGAAGAGTTAACTGCCATGCAGCATCATCACGAACATTGATAAAAATATTCTGAACTGCGATCCCCTGAATTTTTTCAGGGGATTTTTTTTGGGTGACACAAAAAACTGGATCTACCAGCATTTTCGTTTAACATTATTTTATGCCATCCCGTATATCATTGTTTAATTTCCGGCGTTCCGTTTCTATCCCTTTTCACTTAACCATCAAAACGCCAAATCATGACAACTACCCGCTTTGCATTTGCATGCGTATTAGCCGCATGCTGCCTGTTTTCCTGCAACAATAAAAAAAATAATGCTAAAGCTGAACCCCGGTCAGCTGATGTTTCTGCAACTATGGATTCAACCGGAATTTTATCCGATGAATTATTGCAGATCAGTCAATATTGTAAAGATTTCGACAGAAGTATAGTACAACATTTTACTGCTCAGCCCAATACAATATCTGTGTTCAAAGCTGCAAAAGGACTTAAAGTGAAGGTGGATCCTTCGGTGCTTGAAAAGGAAGACGGCAGCCCTGTAGATGGTAAGATTGATATTCGTGTCATTGAGCTTACCACGGCTGAAGACCTTTTCAAAAGCAACGCAGCAACCGTAAGTAATGGGCGGTTGCTAGCTTCCGGCGGCAGTTACCTGATTGAAATGAGATGCAATGGAAAAAACCTGAGGATAAAGACCGGGAAGACCATGCAGGTAGATTTTCCGGTGATCGATGCTAATGAAATGGAATTATTTTATGGAGAAAGGAATCCTGCCAATGAAATGAACTGGAAACAGGCCGGTGTGAACCTGGAGTCCAAAGAAGACGACAACCTCTTTATTTCCAACAGGAGTTACGATTATGATTATGTGCCCACCGTATCTTTCCTGAGCAAAAAAGACCTTATACTATTCAGGTCGCTGCATGAAAAAGTATTTTATTATAACCGGAAGATGACCCTGGATGAACTGGTTGATACCATTAACCGCTTCAGTAAAAAAGTATTCCTGGATACGGTGTATACCTGGCCAAGATCGCTCGATACATTGCCTAAAGGCACCTGGATCGATACTGCTTACCTGATGCGTATGTACGGGCCTCCCAAACAATATTATTTAAAAACATACAAATCGCTGCAGGATGAAAAGGACAGATTTGCCAGGCAACAGGCAATAAGAGACTCCCTGCGTGCCTGCTGGAAACCGCAGTCATTATCTGGCCAGTTACAGAAATATTATCAGCCTGCAGGCATAGCTTCCCTGGGATGGATAAACTGCGACCGGTTTTATCAAAACAGGGAACAAACCGAAGTGGAGCTGGAGCTTCCGGTTACTTTCAGCAATAATAAGATTGAGTTTTTTGTGATCTTTAAATCTTTTAACGGGTTACTGAATTATAATATGGAAGCGGTACAGTCAGGCAACAACAAATTGCAGAATTTACCGGTTGGTGAGCAAGTGATATTGGTTGGATTTTCAAAAGTGAATGGCAAGATCCTTCATTGCAGGGAAGAATTTACTATCCGCAAAAACAAGCCTGTGCAACCTGCATTTAAAAATATTGACCCGGGAACTTTAAAGGAAATGTTTGGCAAAAATGTAAGGATCTAAACCTGCATAAAAATCTGAAGAAAGAAAAGCCGCTGAATTTTCAGCGGCTTTTTTAAAGTTTTATTTCCTCGTCACTATCATCAAAAAAGTGAAACTCAGTTAAATGATAGTTGTTGTTAGCTTTCAGTTTAATGCGCTGCTTGTATTTGCGGCGCCATTTGCTGAGTTTAGAGAAGAAGATTCCCTTGGTAAGATAAGCATGTAAAATAGGATGTATCTCCACCGTTAAACCCGTATGCTTTTGCATGATGAGATAACTCAGGTTCTTTTCTATCTCGTCTTCTAAAATAAGGGTAGATGAAATTTTGCCGGTACCATTACAGCTTGGGCAAACTTCGGTGGTATTGATATTCATTTCCGGCTTCATGCGCTGCCGGGTGATCTGCATTAAACCAAATTTGCTGATGGCAAGTACGGCATGTTTTGCACGGTCGGCTTTCATAAAGCCATCCATGGCATCTGCCAGTTTCTTTTTGTTCTCCATCAGCTTCATATCAATGAAGTCAACTACAATGATACCACCTAAATCTCTCAGGCGCATTTGCCTGGCAATCTCTTCGGCCGCTTCCAGGTTGGTTTCCAGGGCATTTTGCTCCTGGTTATTGCTTACGCTTTTA
>JBJTMN010000059.1:0-7592 GCA_046070545.1 Ferruginibacter sp. | reverse complement strand
AGTAATGAATAATAAGAACCCTCTTTAATTTTAGGGCTGTTTTGTTTTTTCAGAATATTTAATAACTCGGCCCCTTCTTCCCTGGTTACTGTACCTCTTGAAATAGATTGGTATTTTATTTCCCTGAAACGTTTCGTGCGCCACTTTTCATCAATACTTATAGACTCCGGATTTAAGCGAACCTGAACTAATGCCTTTGGAAGATTACAGGTTTTACCAAGCCCGACACACTTCGCCCATAGCATCTGATCTTCAAAAGCACAGGCATTCTCATCATATCCGCCGGCCTGCAGTATTAGATCTTTACGATAAAGTACAGCAGAATGTATGAATGGACATTTTCCCCTTTCAAGGCCAAGTATTTCTTCATTTGTATGCGCAGGCATACTGTAGGTAAAAACATAATCTCCATTCATATCAATATATTCAGCATCTGAACCTACTATTATATACGCTGGATTTTTCATCATAAATTCATACTGAGCCAGTAACCTGCCGGACATACAAATATCATCGGCATCAAAACGTGCAATGAGGGTTGCATTTGCATTCCGTAGACCCATATTCAGGGCTCCTGCAATCCCACAATTCGGCTGATTGATCAGCCTTATGCGATCATCCTCAAAAGACCGAATGACCATTTCGGTATTATCTGTTGAGCCATCATTAATGATCAGCAGCTCAAAATCAGTAAAGGTTTGTGCCAATACAGATTCAATGGCCCGGCCAATATACCGCTCTACATTATAAGCGGGCATTAATACCGTAATTGCAGGGTTATGCGGTTTCAATTTTTCTTATACTTGTTTGTTTAATATTAACGAATAGAAGTAATTCAAATAAAATAACAACAGATAAATTCTCAAACCAATAATCAATAAAGAACATACCCAGCATAAATATCATTACCGGTATTGCTGCTGAATATTTTTTTAACTTTTTCACGAAAAACAGGATATAAAAAAACACAAATGACATCAACCCGGCTAATCCATATTCGCTGATCAGCTGATCGTAAGTAGAATTGGGACTATTTACAACAGAATGATAATCGTCTTTACCTGCAAAATAGTATGCATAAAGATCAAGATGATTTAATTTGAAGTCATCATTAATATAGGCAAATCTCGCAGGATAGCTTCCGGTTAAATTCATGGCAGTAGCACGGAAAGCAAGCTTGGAAGAAAAATTTCCAATACCGGTGCCAGTAATAATTTTAGCAGGATGCCGCCTTAAAAATTGAAATGTTTGTTGAAAAGCAATCATTTTACCCGGTAGCCCCGGGTGTTTTACAAGAGGCGATGCAACAGGTAATTTTGCAGCAGTCGTATCAACCAGTTGCATCAGTTTTTTTTCAACCTCATTCGTGTCATTCTTATGCTGAAACGCCGGTGTATGAATACTGTCTCCCGGGATTACCGGCCTCTCCATAAATACTATTTTCGCCCCGGGGCTTGTTAACATGCTTACCTTGTTTTTCTCCGCTACGGAAATATTAACGCTGTCCACATATAACTGTGCAAACTTTTGCTTTTTTTGTTCATCAGATAAAATACTATCTGGCATTTGCGTGATCGGTATATCTTTTTTTTGATCTGTTTTTATATTGCTTTTAATACCAAAAAATCGTTGCATTGCCGTATTAACATATATACTATTTTGGGGTGACACTTTAACCAAAAAAGTGATCAACATCAAAAAGCATACGATGATGATACTTTTCTGGTCTTTGTTACTCTGAAAGAAAAAAATATAAATCAGAGTACCGCAAAGTAGCATATTGGTAAAATTGCTGCCTGTTAATAATAACACGATCATACATAAAAGGGCAGGCATATTCTTCTTTTGCAGCAGGAAATATATGACTCCCAGCCCGCTTATTACGGCATTGGTAGTTGATGTGTCGAATGTAAGGCCCTTAATATAGTCGCCCGTACCAATAAAATATTTCTGGTAATTCCCCTGGTAGCGATATGGATTAATTTCACCTATTTCCCAAATAATAGATACATAAACCGCAAAAGAAATCAGTATGTTGATGATTAAAAAGTGGAAATTGTCCGGTGCAGACTGTCAGCATCATTTTTTTGCACTGAAAGTTTTATCTGATGTATAGCGAGGATGCAAAGTGCCCAAAACGAGATCCCGCTTAACAATACAAGGGCATAATTAAGATTACCGGTCATTCCGTAAACCAGCCAGTTAAACACAGCTATTACCGGTACAAGAAGATAAAATAAAGGAAGCCGGGATCTTTTTATTTTGAAACCAAATTTAAAATCAGGCCGCAAAATATAAATAAGCGTAATTGCTGCAAGTTTGATAATTAATTTAAAATTTAAAAATAATAACAGAAAAATAAGCAGCGTCCAGTCAATCTTTCTGAGTCCTGATCTGAGTTCAGGGGTTATTATCTTATTTTTCACACTCCAGGTTTATTTAAGCAGAAGGGCGCTGCAAAATCACAACGACTTTATAGCATTACTTAAATCGTAAAACCGGAGTCCTGGGTTGCCCCTTAAAAATGGCTTGCACGTTTAAAAGAAGACCAGTCGGTAAACTTTATTTGCCTTGTAAGATATAGCAGTAACAGGTAAAAACCCGGAGCAAGCAGCAGGTTTACCCACCATGCACTTATAAATTTGGTAGCCAGTAATCCGCTTACAATAGCAGCCAAAGGACAGAGCAAAAGCTGTAAACTGTTCTTTTGCAAACCGGCAAGATCTGTTTTTTTAAGGTATACAAGTGACTGTACTATAATAGCAATCAGATAGGCAACAGCAGCTCCTTCAGCCTTAAAAACCGGGATCAAAACAATATCACCGGCCAGGTTAAATAGAAAGCTTATTAAAAAAACATAAAAGATCATTTTTAAACGCCCTTTTGCAAAGTTGATAGTCCACAAAAAGTTATTGAAATATAAAAAAGGCATAGTGGCAGACAGAATTAATATAGTTGCCTGGTTAACCGATCCATACTTATTATTAGTCAGCAGATCTATCAGGGGTACCCAAAGTACATTTAATAGTAAAGCAACAAATGATGCGACAATTATTTCCAGTCGTAGCAGAACGAACAGGTCTGCTCTCTTGGTTTCTGGTATTTTATCCGTTTCGTTATAAAATAATTTGGTAAACCTTGGTATTAAAACAGGAGCAATCACCAACAGGGGTAAAGTTGATACTTCAAATACTTTATAAGCAAAACTGTAGTTGGCAAGAATGATGTTACTGGCAAGAAGGCCTAAAAATATCCAATCCAGCCTGGAGAGTGCAGATGTAAAAATGGCAACGCCAAATTGAGGTACTGCTTCTTTTATCAGACCCAGATATTCTTTTTTGTTCCACTTCAGCCTTAAAGGAATTTGCAGAAATCTTTGCATGATAAAAAGACTCACCAGCAGTTCGGTAAGGTCACCGACAATAAAAATAAAAACAATCACCTGTGTATCCAACCGGTGAAAAGCATCAAATACAACCAGTGCCAGGGCTCGTATTATATTGGATGTTACCGCCATCACCAACAGGGACCTGAATTTTTCCATTCCCGTTGCAAGCTGCTTAAACGGCGTTGAAAAAAAGATCATTAATTTTCCGGCAGCCAGTAATAACAACACCTGGTGCTGACTGAAGAAAGACGGGAATACAAGGGAACTACCCCATAAAATAAAATAGAAAATACAGCCCGCAGTTAACACATGAGTCAGGTAAGCCGAAAGTAAACTTGCCGGGTTATAGCCTGCGGCAATACGCCTTACGGCTATCTGGTCTATACCAAATGCCAAAATACCAAATGCTGTTAGCAAAACAGCCAGTGCCCAGTTAATTTCGCCAAACTCGCTTTTATTTAAACGGGTAGACAGAAGATAAAAAATGACCAGCCCGCAGCTTTGCACAACAATGACCTGTAGTGTATTCAGCGAAATATCCTGCAAGAATTTCTTTTTCATGCCTCTATTGGTTAGTCATGTGTTGATGCTGTAATATAGATTATTTCAGAGAAAAAACAGACTTGTATGAATACAGTTGAACGCACTGGCAACCTCATAAAAATTTATTACGATTTGGTTATTGACATTTTTAAACCAAAAACAATTTTATGAGAAAATTATTTTTCACCTTCTGCATACTCACAGGTTTTTCAGCAGTGGCACAGGTTGACAGTACTACAAGTAACCTGATGAATGAACTGGAAAAAAAAGATTTAAAATCAGTGGGTAAAGCACCTGTAAAGGTATTTTTAGCGCAAAGGCTCATTAATGCCAATACCGTAGAAATGCTTCAAAAAGGCCATTTTGAATTTAAAGTGGTACACAATTTCGGGGATGCCAGTGGAAGAAACGGTGGTATAAGAAGTGCGTTTGGATTAGATGGTTCTACGGATATCAAGATTGCCTTCCTCTACGGCATCACAAAAAATTTCAACGTGATCGTATCCCGCAATAAGGGAGATGGCCAGGTGTTTACATTATGGGAACTGGGTTTTAAATACAAATTTCTTGAGCAACGGGAAAATGATCCTTCGCATCCCCTTTCGCTGGCAGTATTTGCAAACGGGGTTAGCTCATCGCAAAGGTCAAGCACAGATTCAACAAGAGAGAATTACTATAGAAAAACTTCAGACAGGCAAAGCCAGACCCTGCAGCTGATGATCGCCCGAAAATTTGGCAAGCTATTCAGTCTTCAGTTAAACCCAACCTATGTGCATACCAATTATGTAATAAAGAATGATGTGCCCAATGTATTTGCCATGGGCGCTGCTATTCGTGTACCTATTTATAAAAGCTTTGTTTTTATAGCTGATTATTTTCACCCATTCCGTCCTCAGAGTTCTATAGACTCGCTGAAACTAAAAGGCATTAATTTTTATGACATCCTGGGAGTTGGTCTGGAATTGGTTACACCGGGACATATCTTCCATGTAAATTTCACAAACACTACCAACATTTTAGAGAACAGGTTTATCCCGCATACAACCACTTCCTGGAAAAAAGGGCAATACCGCTGGGGATTTACAATTACACGTGATTTTGTTTTACGCAAGAACAGGAATAAAAAATAATTTTTTGTCTTATGGTTATATTAAAAAAAGCTTCCTGCCTGGGAAGCTTTTTTTAATAATTGCTGACTGCAATTATTTCTTTTTTGCGAATGGCTTAAGTGTTACAGTAAATAATATTCCTGCACTGTTCAATTTAATTTTTCCCTGTCCAACCCCTGCTAATGGAAGTTTTAAATAAGGTTCTGCCTGTACAGAAAGTCTTTTACTTAATTGATATTGATACCCGGCTGACAGATCAAGTACAGCAAAATAATGTTTGTTTTTATTGTTGAGTTCCTGGTAATAGGAATAGGTTTGCCCTGCCGGATTTTTATAATTATACGTGTAATCTTCTTTTTTCATTATAAAGGATGAGAGCCCCGCACCACCAAACCAATTGTGTTTTCCGCGTTTTCCAAAACTGTAGGCAATACTTACCGGAATTTCATAAACCTTACAATCTGCATTTACACCTGTAAGGTGAGGATAATTTCCTCCCGGCGTATGATATTGATCCGGATCAGCATCGTATATTTTTTTAGACACATAAAATCCTGCTCTTGCAGTAAATCGTTTGGCAAAACTATAGCTAAGCCCGGCACCATAGGTTAATGTGGTCTTTCCTGTGTTGTTCAATTTAACAAAACTTATATCTGGCCCAACAGAAAATGTAAGTCCGAAATTATTGCCAGGGCTATTTTTCTTTTTCTTTTTTTCTGAAGGGCTTGATGACTTGTCTTCAGTTTTACTGGCTATCTCTTTTTTGTTTTTCTCTGAATTAGCCAGTTCTTTTACAACTGTTGTATTTGATTTAGCTATGGCTGTTTCATCAGCTGAATTTGATTTAGTATTGTCCGTATTTACATCAGTTCCCCTTATTTCAGATTTAGCATCATTTGCTTGCTCTGCTTCAGGAGCTTTTATGGTAACACGTTGTTTACCGGAAGATGTACGACCGTTTGATCTTTTTTGTGCAGACAGGTCAGCCCCATCTTCCTGGCCGGTAAAAAGTCCGGGAGTTGTGAAGCTGGTCTTTGTTTTTGCTTTACTGGCAGATAGAAGACTTTTAGTGTTATACAGTTTTTCAGTAACATTTTTATTTTCGGGCTGTAACTGATCTCCACTGGCAGGTGTTGCAGTATTATTATTATTATTTAACCCTGGGTTTTCCTTATTAACAACAGGGTTTTCGTCTGTATTTTCAGCATCCTGTTCTTTGTCTCCGGTCATTGTATTTTTACCTGGTACATTTGCAGCATCAGGCTTACCCGATATAGTATTAGCAGTATTTTTTTCGGCTGTAATATTTTTGTTACTGCCCGATCTGTTCAGTGCAAAGTAAGTACCGGCACCGATCAACAAAAAGAACAACAGGAAGAAAATCAGTTTTCTCCTATCCTTCTTTTGAGGCAGATGCTTATCCAGCTGAAATTCCATTTTTTCCCAGGCTTTATCATTATAAGCCGGGTGATGATTTTCAGCTGCCTTTCTGATTATATCGTCCATTTCTTCATCCAACATTTCTGATATCTGCGGTTTTATTTTGGGTAAAAATTAATTTTTGTAACTGTTTTCTTGCTTTTGCAAGATTTGATTTTGATGTTCCAACGGCAATACCCAGCTGATCGGCTATTTCCTCATGACTAAACCCTTCAATGATAAAAAGGTTCAACACTGTTCTGTATGCAGGTGAAAGATTCTGAATAGATCTGATGATCTCGTCGTAAGAAATTTTTTCAAGAGGGCTTTCTTCAGTTGTATATACCATTACTGAAGAAACATTCAACTCGCCAACCATTTTATGTTTTACATTTTTTCTGAAATGATCTATGGCTGTACAAACCATGATTTTCCTCAACCATCCTTTAAAGGAATTCATTTCATTACTATAGGCAGGCTTAAAACGGTGAATCTCTTTAAATATTTTGAGAAAGCCATCGTTGAGTATCTCAACAGCATCTTCTTCGTTAGCAGCATAACAATCACATATAGCCATAGCATATCCATAGAAAGAGTTATATATTTTTTTCTGACTCTCTCTTTCATTCAGGGCACATCCCCTGATATACCTGGTTAATTCGTCTGAAGAAAGCAATTATTTTTTTTTATTAAAACGTATAAAATAACCTTTAAGTTGCCTGTATAAATTTAAAGAAATTTAAGAAGTATGGATCAAAATTTAGATCCAGCCTGATTTTCATCCTTAAATCAGCAATAATCCCGGAAAGGAAGCTTACTTTTTCAGGGGGTGACCAGATCCTGTATTTTGAATAGGGTGAAATACCTGCTTTGTAATGGTCAGTGTATGAAGCTAATAATATTATAATATTTAAGGACATAAAAAAAGGCTCACATAAATGTGAGCCTTTGTGGAGAGTATCGGGGTCGAACCGACGACCTCTTGCATGCCATGCAAGCGCTCTAGCCAACTGAGCTAACCCCCCAAAAGGATTGCAAATATAAAGGGGCAACCACATCTTACCAAATATAAAGGCCGCTTCATTTTTGAAACAGCCTTTACTTTATATTTTTATAAAAAATACTTAATCGCC
>JBJTMN010000058.1:0-4467 GCA_046070545.1 Ferruginibacter sp. | reverse complement strand
CCCACACGGGCAGGCGCCCGCCCTGCTGGTATTGCACCAGGAATGAATTGATATAATCCAATGTGCGTTTCTGATCAATAATGGTGTATAATGGATGTGCCCCCCGATAAGTATCCCACAGGGAAAAAACAGAATAATTTGTAAAGTCTGTTGCAGTATGGACCTGGTTATCCCTTCCACGATATTGTCCATCTGCATCCTGGTTGATATTGGGTACAATAGCAGTATGATACAAAGCCGTATAAAAAGTCCGCAGTTGCTTGGTATCATTACTGCTTACTTCTATCCTGCCCAGTTCATCATTCCATATTTTTTCTGCCTCTGCCTTTGTTTTTTCAAAATCCCAGCCGGGCAGTTCTTTGGCAAGGTTTTTTTGAGCACCTTCAATACTTACTGCTGACAGGGCCACTTTAGCCATCACCAACCCTTCATCAAACTCAAAAAACGCTTTGATGTTCTTCCCATTTTTCAATTCGGTTATTCCCGATGAAAGCAGTGTATCGTTTTTCCAGATCCCGGCCTTACTGAAGGGTTTTGAAAATTCGATCACAAAATATACATACTGGTTATTGGCCCATGCCCTGCTGCGCCTGAGCCCTGCAATGGTGTGCAGGTCAATGATTTTTAAAGAAGATTCTATCACTTCATCGCGGTGCTTCAGGTCGAGTATGATATTATTATTACTTGTTCCGGAAAATTTATACCGGTGAAAACCCACCCTTGTGGTCGCTGTAAGCTCAGCCATAATATTATCATCATCCAGTTTTACGGAGTAAAAACCGGCTGATGCTTTTTCATTGGCATGCGAAAACTTCGATCCGTAAACCTTATTATCGGGTGAAGGTTTGCGGCTCATAGGCATTAATAAAATATCGCCGTAATCACTTACCCCCGTACCGCTTAAATGGGTATGGGTAAATCCATAAATATAATTATCGGAATAGTGGTATCCCCCGCAACCATCCCAGCCATCCAGCCTTGTATCCGGACTCAGTTGTACCATACCATGCGGCAACGTTGCTCCCGGATAGGTATGCCCGTGCCCGCCTGTACCTATGAAAGGGTCAACATATTGTACAAAATCTTTTTGAGCAACCAGCAGTTGAGAAAACAGGATAAAAACAAATAAGATCAATAATATTTTATATTTCATGCAGATCGTTTTGCACAAGATAAAACATATTGAAAAGTAGCGGATAAAAAAATCCCACAAAGTAACAGAGAACACAAAGTATTATTTTTTGAATTTCTTTGTGCGCTTTGCGTCTTTGTGGGAAACCAAGAGTTCCTTAATTGAAAATAAATTTAAAATGGCAGGTCATCAACCGGGGCTGATGAATTGGACGGCTCGGTTCTTACAACCGGTGCAGAACCCATACCTGCGTTGCTTACATTACCTGAGTTTGAAACAGCGCCCTGTGAGCTTTGTCCTTCGCGGTTACTTCCCAGCAACTGGATGTTTTGTACCCGCATACGTAAAGTAGCAGCTGCCTGGCCTTCCTTGTTGGTATAAGGATCGGCTTCCGGTGTACCTTCTGCATACACTGTTGTTCCCTTTGTCAGGTAAGGAGCAATAGCTGTACGATCTGTCCAGTAAGCACATTCAACCCAGGTTGTTCTTTCCTTTTGATTACCCTGTGCATCTTTAAAGCGCTCTGAATGCGCTACGCTGAAATTGATAACGTGTTTTCCGTTGATCTCTTTTACAATGCAATCTTTACCAAGATTGCCAATGATCTGAAGCTTAATCATAACTGTGTTTTTTAATTATTAATCGATGTATCTGGTTTTGCTAAAGTTATGTGGTAAAGATAAAAGTTAATCCCATATTACAGCCCGGGGTGCTTTTAATGTGCGTAAATAATCGAGTAACTGGCCGGTATGCACACTTTCGTGATAAGCAACCCGCAGTAAATAATCACCCAGTTTCCGGTGCTGGTTTTTATCCTTGCGGGTGATATACACTTCTTCCAGTTCTCTCAATGTAAGGCCATGTATCATTTTCAGGAATTTCTCCCGGTATGGTTGTGCATTTTTCAGCTCATCATCAATGCTGGTGTATGGGTTCCCCGTCAGCGGACTTTCATAATCGCCCAGTGCCCCCCTGTGCAATATGATCTGGTGATAGATATTTTCCGATTCCAGCACATGCCTTACCATCTGAAAGCAGCTCATAGCACCGTCATCCGGCTTCCAATACAGGTTTTCTTCAGAAATACTCTTCCACACTTTTATGCTCCTTCTTCGTACTTCTTCAAAATTCAATATCAGTAATTCCTTTGCGTTCATAGATTCTTTAATTGTGTCAGATCCCTGAGTTAAGTGCATAACGATCCTTTTGCCAGTAATGACATAGCTGATAATCCCGGGAATAAAGGGTTGAAAACTTAGTTCATCTTTTTCTTTAAAGTACTTACCTGGTTCTGCAGATTATTAACCATGCTGGCCAGTGAATTAACATCCCAGCGCTGCTGCGTGGCTACTTTACTGATCACCATCTGTGCCTGCCATAGTTCTGCCACATCCTCGGTATTAACCTGGTAGGGCTGGTATTGCGGGTTATCACTCACCAGGGTGAGTTTATTTTTACTACGCCCGTTCTTTTCGATACGTTTATAAACAATACCCTCGTTGCGGCTTACAACAATATAAGCCTGGCCATTCTTGATATCATCAGTGCTGTCGATCTTTTCACCAACTATAATACTGCCGCTGGGCGTGGGTAACATGCTGTCGCCTATGATCTCAAAAGCACGGTAATTACCACCGGCCAGCATAGGCAGGGTAAATGTATTCAGTTCATCTATGAACTCCGTATCGGCATAGCTGGCTAAGTAACCGGCTGCAGCTTTTACCGGAACAAAGTGAATCAGATTTCTTTCGGCTGTCATCATTTTTTGCTGACGACGCTTTGCAATATAGCTGCCGGTATTATCACTCAGATCTTTCAGCAATAATTCATCAAGCGATAGTTTGAACATATCGGCCAGTATTTCCAATACATCCAGCCGCGGATCGGCACGTTCCTCTTCATAAGCACCTATCAGCGAGCGTTTGATACCGAGTTTGGTAGCAAATTCCTCCTGTGTCCAACCACGGAGTTTGCGTAAGTATTTGAGATTTTGTCCTGCTAATGACATAATGCAACTAATTTGATTAGTACAAATATACTAATTATTTTAGTTTCTCCAAATTTATTTTTTAATTTGCCACAAAGACCCCGAAGCACAGAAGAATACCGGCCATGGATTGCACAGATGAACCCAGATGAATGTCGTTGTAACACATCCTGATTTTTTTTTGCAAAAATTGCCAACTTTTTGAGGGTTGGTAATTTCGAAAAACTATGGAAATAATAGCAGTAAAATTAATTACCACTCCATTCCGGCAGGCGGCCCGGTGTATACGGCGCTTTATTTGTTTCTAAAATATTTTCCAGGTTCTTTATATCGGTTCCTATTGCCTTCAGTTCATTATATACAATAGTAAACTGCCTGGCTGCTGTCTGGTATGAATTAAGGTAGGTGGTTGTTGGTGCTGAAGTAGTTCTCCATAATCCTCCAACGATCGTACCGATCCTTTCATTGACAGATGGTTTTGATTCAAACTCTCTTCTTCCTAATGTTGCATCTCCATTCAATTTTGTATTTACATCGGTCAGTCTTTTTTCAAGCGCAGTAATTGTTTTAGAAACAGTGAGCGGCAGGTTAGGTGTTTCAATAACAGCCTGTTTGATAAATCTGAGCTTATTGATCATTTCGCTGCGGTACTCATCTGAAGCAGCACTCACCCTTCTTAACTCTGCAAGCTGTTTGCAAAAATCTTCCAGCGCTTTTTTATCCGTTGCAGGTAAACTTGCATTATTCAGGGCTACTGCTTTAAAAGGTTGTGCCGCAGTTAATTCTGTATAAATTCCGTCTTCAAACTTGCTGAGCGATACTTTATAATTACCGGGCAGAGCCATGTAGCCAATTTCAGGAGCACTGAATACATTGGATTCATCAAATGGCGTAAGGTCAACCGGGCCAAAAGGTGCATATCGAAAATCCCAGACGATCCTGTTCAGGCCTTTTTGGGCAGGAGCTTTAATGCGACGAATCACATTATTATTCTCATCCGAAACGGTAAATAATAAATGCGGCGCAGGCTGCTCGTCTTCCAGCCTTAAAGAATCAAGCGAAGGATAATAAGGCGGCTCTCCTTTTTTGATCTTTTCCTTTTCTGCCTCTCTCCTTTTTTCTTTAATGGTTTTGATATCGTCTTTTAAATAATAGGTGAAAACAGCTCCCACTTTGGGGTTGGGCGTAGTAAAGAAGTCCTCACCCTGGAAGCCTTTACCCCTTACCCCCAAAGGCAGTGACTCTATATACATCAACGCATCTTTTACAGGATAGATAGTAGCAGCTTTGGTAAGATCTTCTTTTTTAAGATGGCGCAATGGGGTATAATCATCCAGCACATAAAACC
>JBJTMN010000057.1:0-7157 GCA_046070545.1 Ferruginibacter sp. | reverse complement strand
GTAGGCTGCGCCGGAAGTTTTGACCAGCGGGCACAAAAAATAACCAAGGCATTTGTAACCATTCTGGATAAAGTGGGCATCAACTATGCCATACTGGGTAAAGAAGAAATGTGTACCGGCGATCCTGCACGCCGTGCAGGTAATGAGTTCATGTTCCAGATGATGGCTTACCAGAATATCCAGGTGTTGAATGGATATGGCATTAAAAAGATCGTAACTGCCTGCCCGCATTGCTTTAATACGCTGAAGAATGAATATCCGGCATTGGGTGGCACTTACGAAGTGATCCATCATGCTACTTTTTTACAGCAACTGATCGATGAAGGTAAAGTAAAAATGACCGAAGGCGGTACTTTCAAAGGAAAAAAAATTACTTACCATGATAGCTGTTATTTAGGCCGTGCCAATGATATTTACGAAGCACCACGCAAAGTACTGGAAGCTCTGGATGCATCGCTGGTAGAGATGAAACGCTGCCGTAGTAATGGTTTATGCTGTGGTGCCGGCGGCGCTCAGATGTTTAAGGAAGAAGAAAAGGGCGATACCCGTATCAATATAGAACGCAGCAACGAAGCCATTGAAACCGGTGCTTCAGTAATTGCAGCAGCCTGTCCTTTTTGCAATACCATGATGACGGACGGTGTAAAGAACAGCAATAAAGAAGATGAAGTGCAGGTGCTGGATATTGCAGAAATCGTAGAATTAGGAATGAGGAATTAGGAATTTGGACTTTTGATTTTTAAATTTTGACTTGTGATGAACTTAGATTTTACAGAACACCTACCCGACAATTTTGCAGACAGCTCCCGTGTGTGGATATACCAGAGCAGCCGTTTATTTTTTATAAGCGAAGCTTTTGAAATGGAAGATATGCTGAAGGAATTTGCGGCCAACTGGAAAAGCCATGGTGCACCCGTAAAGGGATTTGCCAATCTGTTCTTCGGGCAATTTATTGTACTGATGGCCGATGAAACTGCCACCGGCGTAAGCGGGTGTAGCACCGACAGCTCTGTTCATCTTATAAAATCAATCGAAGAAAAATATAAGGTACAGATGTTTGACAGGCAGAACCTGGCATTTGTAGTGAAAGACAAAATTCAATTATTGCCGTTAAGTCAACTGGAATATGCCGTGGAGAATAATTTCATCAATGCAGATACATTATATTTCAACAATACAGTTTTAACCAAAAAAGAAATGGTTGAGAAATGGATAATACCGGTAAAAGAAAGCTGGCTTGCAAAACGCATTAACTTCAGTGAAAAAGCAGGTTGACCTATTGATGTATTGATCTATTTCTTCTGCAATGTTTTCAGCAACGCCTCTCTGCCTGATCTCTTATCTTTTTTCTTAAACGTATAACCCAATGCCAGCCTGTAATTACGGGTATTGGTAGTGCTGTAGCTCTCCAGGTTAAAATTGCTTCCGTAGGTAAAATTCCGGTTCTGTTGCTGGCGTAAAGGATCAATGATATTGAGTGTTACTGTAAGTTTTTTAGCAAAGAATTTCTTCTGAATACCGATGTTCATGCTTAGTGTATTTCTTACCGATCCCTGCGGGTTTGCAAATCGGTTAAAGGTAAAACTGGCATTGGCATTCATGAGGTCGGTAAACTGGTAGCTGCCATTCAGTGTTGAATAAAATGAGCCGCCATTGCGGAAATATCTTACCGTACGGTCGTAGGCGCTGTACACATTATAGGTGTAGCCAAAACTCAGGTTTGCCTTTGCTTTTTTATTCAATGTGTAGCCGCCCCAGGCACTGGCTTCATATTCTTTGCGGCCACTTATATTCTGCCAGGTGGTAAAGGTACTGCCATCAGGTTGAAGGGTTCTGATAGAACTGTAGATCTTCTGCAAGGCATTGTAACCTGCCGATACATTAACATTGTATTTCTTATTCCACTTGCCGAATATCAGGTCAAAATTATCGGCATAGTAAGCCTGCACATAGGGATTGCCCGAACGGGTATTGTAAGGATCTGCATAGTCCAGGCTGGGGTTCAGCTGGGTAAGTGATGGCCTTTGTACGGTTCTTTTATAACTGAAAGTGATACTTATATCACTCTTCCATTTTTTTACCAGGTTGGCAAATGGCAGCATGCTCCAGTAATTATTCAGAAAGCGGTTACTGTTGTTTTGTATATCAAAATACGTTTGTGTGTATTCTGCCTGCAATCCACCATTCACATAAAAATCGGCAATAAAATCATACCGTGCCGAAGCCCTGAAACCTGTTACAGCCTGATGAAATACAAAATCATTGCTCAGCTGCTCATTCTTTACAAATACATTTTCGGGCTTCTTCATAAAAGCCGTATTGAGCACATTATGGTTGTTGTAGCGGTTGTAACTGCCTCCAATATTCAATGAAGTTTTTTTGCCAACAGGTTTATCATAATTTATGCGCAGGCTGATGCTGTTGTTCTTGCTATAAGTATTCTGTTCCTGCGTAGAGTCTGAACCCGTAGGCGTGTTATCCGGGTTCAGGTATTGCTGGTAAAAATCCCGTTCGTTGTTGCTGGCATTAAAATTAAATCCGCTGATGAATTTCAGCAAAGTCTTAGGGTTCTTTCCTTTAATACTATAGGTAAAATTAAAAGCAGGACTCCAGCTTTCATTACCCGTTCCGGTAATACGGTTGCTTAGTTTATATACCTGGCTGTAGCGGTTTGCATTGCTGTATGCTGTATTGTTTTCACTGGCCGAATTATTGCCGTTGTACAGTGCTGTAAAATTCATACTCTGCCGTTTGTTCAGGTCATAATCCAGGCTCAGCCTCATATTTGGCCGGCGGTTGCTATTACCGCTTGCAGCAACCGTATTAAAATAATTGGATGAATCGGTATAAAAATTCTGCCGGTTGCTGTAACTGCTGCCCTGGTATTCACTGTAACCAAAGCCGCCTGAAAAGTTAAGTGCAAACTTGTTTTTACGATAGGTTAGATTTCCACTGATCGCTGCTTCGCCCCGGGTGCCATAACTGGCATTTATCCTGCCACTAAAACCAACCTTACCTTTTTTAGTAACAATATTTATTACACCACCCCTTTCATTGGCATATTGAGGCGGAGGCGTTGTCATCACTTCGATCTTTTCGATCATGCTGCCGGGCATACTTTCCATCAGGTCCTGCAATTGCTTGCTGTCCAATTCCACCGGTTTATCATCAATTAAAATCTTCACCTCTTTGCCACGCAGCAGTACTTTGCCATCATTATCTACATTCACCAAAGGTGTTTGTTTCAGCAGTTCAGTGGTGGTAGCACCGGAGCTTAAAGCCGATTCACCGGTGTTGAAAATGATCTTGCCATCCTTATTTTCTATCAGTGGTTTTTCTGCGTATACCACCACCTCGTTCATGATCCTGGAATTTTTATTGAGTTTAATATCATTCAGGTCAAAATCAAATCGTTCGGCCCTGATATGAATGCTGTCAATGATCATCAGGTTATAGCCCACTGCTGTGATCTGCAGGCGATAGTACCCAAATGCAAGTTTATCAAAAAGAAATTCGCCGTTTTTCTGGCTTAGCTGGTTATGTGCATTCGTAGTATCAGAAAGCAGCATCATTTTTAACCCGGCATTTTCAATGGCTTTGCTGTTATCGGCATCCAGTATTGTACCTATCACCAGCCCGTTAGCTGCCGGCTGAATACTTTGTGCAAAAACATTCATTGTAAATATCAGGAAAGCACCAAGTATTGTTAAATTCTTCATATATGAAAAGCAAAAATAACCATTGATGCCAAGCAGGCATGTAAAATTATTTAAGTGGCAACTGCCTGTTCTCACATGCCAGGAAAGTACTTTTTGCCGCTAAAATATTTTCTTATTGCAGTTTATGCCAGTATGCTTATTTTTATCCACCTAAAAAATCATATTTATGAAGAGAATTGTGTTTTCGATCATTATTGCCGGCTGTACTGTTCTACCCGCTATCAGTTTTGCGCAAACAGGGGTTGACCCGGATCCTGTACAAAGTGCCAAGAACAGGGCAAAAGCAGCTGAACTTGAAAAAGCAAGAGCGGCCGAAGCTGCTAAGAATGCTGCCTCACCTGCCGCCAATTCCAAAACAGGCCCGGTTACTGTTACAGGCCCTGCAACAGTTATTGTTGCCGATGATAATAAATCACCCAAGAGAAAATTTATCGATCCTGCCAATATGGATCTTACCGTAAAACCGGGTGATAATTTTTATCAGTACGCTAATGGTACCTGGATAAAAAAGACACCGATCCCTGCATCAAAGACCCGTTGGGGTAGTTTTGATGCATTGGCAGAAGAAAGCTCTCAGGCGCTGAAAAGCTTGCTGGAAGAAGCTTCCAATTATCCAAAAAGTAAAATGGATGCCGATAAGAAAGGTGGAACTGCCGAATTATTTAAACGTGTAGGCGATTATTATGCCAGTGCCATGGACAGTGCTGCTATTGAAAAACTGGGATACAAACCCATTAAGCCATACCTGGATGCCATCACTTCATTAAGTTCAAAAGCACAGGTTTTAAAATATGCCAACACCCTGCGTGCACAAACAGTTGCTTCACCGTTTTACCGCATAGGAGTTGGACAGGATTCAAAAGATGTAACCAAGTATATCATCAGCATTGGCCAGGGTGGTACTACCCTGCCCGACCGTGATTACTATCTAAAGAATGATGCCCGCAGCCAGAAAATAAGAACAGATTATATCGCTTATATCACCAAACTTTTCAGTCTTACCGGCGAAACAAATGTAAATGCCATGGCCAAGGCTGTGATCGTGATGCAGATTGAGACCGCCCTGGCACAGGCCCAGATGAGCCGCGTTGAAATGCGTGACCCCAATAAATTATATAACAAGTTTTCTGTTGATGGTTTAACCGCCAAAACGCCCAACCTGAACTGGGCCGGCATTTTACCGGAGCTGGGTTATAAAGTAAAGCAGGACAGCCTGATCGTTAGTAACCCTAAGTTCATGGTGTTTTTAGACTCGATGCTGAGCAAGGTTTCCTTGGATGACTGGAAAACTTACCTGAAATGGGGTGTATTAAAAAATGCCGCCCCTTACCTGAGCAGCGCATTTGTAGATGCAAACTTTGCATACAATCAAGCGCTGAACGGGCAAAAAGAACAAACACCACGCTGGCAGCGTATGAGTGGCTTGATTGATAACCAACTGGGCGACCTGCTGGGCCAGCTTTATGTTGATCGTTATTTTAACCAGGCTGCCAAAGCTAGAATGCAGGAGCTGGTAAATAACCTGCAAACCACTTTTAACAGCCGCATCAAGAGATTAGACTGGATGAGTGAAGTAACCAAGCAACGTGCATTGGGCAAACTGAATGCCTTTGTTAAAAAAATTGGGTTCCCCGATAAATGGAAGAATTACGACGGACTGGTTATTAAAAGAGATGATTTTTACGGAAACCTTCAGCGTTGCAGCCAGTGGCAATATGAAGATAACATAAACCGCCTGGGTAAACCGGTTGATAAAACCGAATGGGGTATGACACCTCCAACGGTTAATGCTTATTACAGTCCGCAAAAGAACGAGATCGTTTTCCCGGCAGGCATCCTGCGTTTCCCTTTCTTTGATTTTGAAGCAGACGATGCCATCAACTACGGTGGTATTGGCGCTGTTATTGGCCATGAAATGACCCATGGTTTTGATGACCAGGGCCGCCAGTTTGATGCGGATGGTAACTTACAGGACTGGTGGACAAAATCGGATGCGGATGAATTTAAAAAGCGTGCCGATGAAGTGGTTCAGCAATACAATGGTTATGTTATCTTAGATACCATGCATGTAAATGGCAAATTAACGCTGGGCGAAAACCTGGCCGACCTGGGTGGTTTAAGCATTGCCTACGAAGCTTTTAAAAATACCAAACAGGGACAAAGTGCCGAAAAGATGGATGGCTTTACACCCGACCAGCGCTTCTTCCTGAACTGGGCACAGGTATGGCGCAGTAATATTCTGCCCGAAGCTGCTGCACAACGTATTTTGACTGATAACCACTCACCGGGGCAGTACCGGGCAAACGGACCGCTAACTAATATGGATGCATTTTACCAGGCTTTTGATGTAAAGTTTGGGGATAAGATGTACAAAGCACCAGAGCAGAGAACAAGGATCTGGTAAGAAATATAAATTGAGATTTTGTAAACCGCCTTACGTATGTGAGGCGGTTTTTTGTGACGGTCTTTCGGATTGGGTTAAACAGGACAGAAAAGCTTCTGCCATCCTGTCACAATCTCTCTTATTGTACTATCTTTGCTTTTCTAAAAAAAATGCCGGTAAATGCTGAATATAACTGCAAACAAAGAACACGATGAAGCAAGGCAGGGAGAAGCATTTGCCCTGTTTGCAACAGAACCTGACCAGTACAGAAAATTCTTTTATATAGAAAGTTATGGCTGTGCCATGAACTTTGCCGACAGTGAAGTGGTGGCTTCCATTTTAATGGATAATGGCTTTGGACCAACCAATAATTATAAGCAGGCAGATCTTATCTTCATCAACACCTGCTCTATCCGTGAAAAGGCTGAAACAACTGTACGTAAGCGACTAACAGAATTCAGGCAGATAAAAAAACAAAAGCCTGGTATGCTGGTGGGCGTGCTGGGTTGTATGGCAGAGCGTCTGAAAGCCCAGTTTTTAGAAGAAGAAAAACTGGTTGACCTGGTGGTTGGACCGGATGCTTACCGCACCTTACCCGGGCTTATAGAAGAAGCTGAAACCGGGCAAAAAGCCGTGAACGTTTTATTAAGCCGCGATGAGACCTATGCCGATATTGCACCCATCCGGCTCAACAGCAATGGCGTAAATGCCTTTGTAAGCATTATGCGTGGCTGCAATAATATGTGTTCGTTTTGCGTGGTGCCTTTTACCATGGGAAGAGAAAGAAGCCGTGATGCAGATTCTATCATCAACGAATGTAAAACGTTATTTGAACAGGGTTACAGGGAAGTAACCTTACTGGGGCAGAATGTTGATAGCTATTACTGGGTAGATGAACAAAAAGATGAGCAGGTTACGTTTGCCGGGCTGATGGAAAAAGTAGCATTGATCTCTCCCCTGCTGCGTGTTCGTTTTTCTACTTCACACCCAAAAGATATTACAGATGATGTGTTGTTTACCATGAAGAAGTACGACAATATCTGCAATTATATTCA
>JBJTMN010000056.1:0-5359 GCA_046070545.1 Ferruginibacter sp. | reverse complement strand
GGATATCCTGCCTGTAAACCTCAAAAATGAGAGCGACGTTATACGGTTGATCATTTTATTTTTTTTCAGCAAAATGATCATAAGCAGACCTGCGAACATGAGTGCAATTATTGTATAACCGCCACCCGAAATAAAAGCATTGCTTTTTTCGGCATCACGGTTTATTGCGATGTAAAGAAATAAAACAAGCGCACAAAGCATGGTTAACCAGGGAATGAAACGTAAAAATCTCCTGTAGATATTCCGGTCATTGTACATGATATAAACCAGCACTCCGCATAAGAATGAATCAAGCCTGAAAAAAGTATTTAAATAAATTTTCAGATACGCTTTTTCCTGCAGGATAAAATGTAAATAATACCACCTGCTTATAATTATAACAATGATTATAAAGATCACTGCATAAAGAATCTGTTTTTTGTTTCGAATCAGTATCAGGAACAAAGGAAAGAACAGATATATCTGTTCTTCAACAGCCACAGACCATAAATGCTGTACATGTGTTTTTGATTCAGCTATATTGCCTGCAAACACCCAGTTTTGAATGAAAAGAAAAAACTGCCACCAGTGCGCCTTGTAAAATCCAAATGAACTTAAAGTCTGATTGGAAGAAAGCAGGAACCACCCCGCAAAGAACAACATTAAAAAGGTAAAGTATAAAGGTACTATTCTTAAAAACCGGTTGCGATAGAACCGCACCAGTATTTTATTCTCATTCAGATAAGGCAGCAATCTTCCCGTAATCAAAAAGCCTGATAATACAAAGAAAAGATCAACTCCGGTCCATCCGAAATTGCATACAATATTTCCCGGGAAATAGTGATAACAGATTACCATGAGTATGGCAATACCTCTTAGCCCATCTAACTGTGGTATATGTCCGCCTTGCTGTATTTTTATTTCAGGTTGCAAAAAGTGTTGTAGGTGATTTAATTTTTCAGGGAATGAATGCGTTGAACATACTTCCCGATAACATCCCATTCAATATTTACCAAATCACCTTTTGTAAGGCTGCTCATATTGGTGTGCTCAAAAGTATATGGTATAATGGCTACAGTAAAGCAGTTGTTGGTAACATTAAAACAGGTTAGGCTTATGCCATTAACTGTTACCGATCCTTTTTCAATTATAAACCCGGCAAATGTTTCATCAAAAGAAAAACGGTATTCCCAGCTGCCGGCTTTTTCAATAACTTCCACGCACTTGGCCGTGCAATCCACATGTCCCTGTACAATATGGCCATCCAGTCGCCCATTCAGCTGCATACAACGTTCAAGATTAATGACCTTGCCAGTTTCCCAGCTGCCTGCATTGGTCTTTAAAATGGTCTCTTCTATGGCCGTCACCTTATGCAAACCGTCTTTAACTTCTTCAACGGTAAGGCAAATACCATTGTGGCTCAGGCTTTGGTCAACTTTAAGTTCATCGGCAAGGCCCGACTGAACCCAGAAACTCGTGTTGGTTCCAAGCCTGCTAACCTCTTTAATAATGCCGGTTTTTTCTATTATTCCTGTAAACATTCATCAAATTTCGGAATTTGTTGCAAAGAATTTCATTATTTAAATAATTCAGCTATCTTTGCGCCCTTAAAAACACCTAAAGGAGGTATATATTATATGTTAATTATTGATTCAAAAGACTGCGAAAACATCGACAAAGCTCTCAAAAAGTACAAAAAGAAATTTGAGAAAAGCAAAATTCTGTTACAACTGAGAGAAAGGCAGGCTTTCATTAAGCCTTCTATCCGTCGTCGTAAAGAAGTACTGAAAGCTGTTTATAAAGAGCAGGTTTCAGCTGGTAAGTTCGACTAAGATTATTTAAATCAGCAATATATTAAACTGATACCCGGTTACTATAACTTTGGGTATCAGTTTTTTTATGCAGCAAACCGTAGCACTATCCATACAAGACTTCCTGGATTACCTCAGTTTTCAAAAAAGGTATTCGCCACATACCATTATATCATACAGTAATGATCTTACCGGTTTCTTCGATTACTTGGCTATTCAGTTTGGCGAAACAACATTGAATGAGATCAAACCAGCTTTTATCCGCTCCTGGCTGGCAGAGCTGAAGCAACAGGGGATGGAATCCAAAAGCATCAACCGGAAAATTTCAACCCTTAAATCCTTTTTTAAATACCAGTTAAGGCAACAAACTATCCTGGTGAGCCCGATGACAGCCATCATTTCCCCCAAGGTAAATAAGCGCCTGCCGCAGTTTGTTGATAAAAAGGATATGACCACTTTATTGTCTCATGTTGAATTTCCGGATACCTGGGAGGGCAAAACTGATGATCTGATCCTGCAGCTTTTTTACAATACAGGTATGCGCCAGGCCGAACTTACTGGTTTAAAAGAGGCGGCAGTTTCTAAAGCCAACAGCACTATTAAAGTATTGGGTAAGGGTAATAAGGAGCGTATCATTCCTGTGAGCAACCAATTGATACAAAAAATGCAGGAATACATGGATGAAAAAAGAAAACAACATGCAGTAGTTGATAAGGAAGTGCTGCTGGTAACTGCTTCCGGCAAAAAATTATATCCCCGCTACGTATACAACGCAGTAAATAAATACCTGGCCCTGATTACTACCATCGATAAAAAAAGCCCGCATGTATTGCGGCATACTTTTGCTACTCATTTGATGAATAACGGGGCCGATCTGAATGCTGTAAAAGAACTGCTGGGCCATAGCAGCCTGGCCGCTACACAGATATACACACATAATACTATCGAAAAGTTAAAGAATATCCATAAAAAAGCCCATCCCAAGGCCTAGCCTGCAAAATTCGGGGCTTACTTCCACACTAATATGCATTCAAATCCGTTATAAAAATTACAAATTTATTACCGTTTATTTTTTTGTGCAATCTTCTTTAATCATTAACTTACATACTGTAATTAAAATCGTAATAAAACCCCTCTTCAGCTTGCCTATGACCAAAAAATCTACCTAGTTCTTTTACATTATTTTTTCACAGATTAAAATCAGACGTTATGAACGTAAACATTCAGACAGTGCACTTTGATGCAGACATTAAACTAGTATCTTATATCGAGAAAAAAGTTGAGAAATTATCACAGTATCACGACAGGATCACGAAGGTTGATGTCTATTTAAAGTTGGATAATGTAGTGCACACAATCAAGGATAAAGTAGCAGAGATAAGGATTCTGATTCCACGGCACGAATTTTTTGTAAAACAATCCTCTAAATCATTTGAAGAAAGTTTTGATGCAGCGCTGGAATCCATTATAACACAGATTAAACGCCAAAAAGAAAAACAGGCAGCATAAGCAAAGACTTAAATAATGAAGCCTCCCGATTCAGATCGGGAGGCTTTTTTGTTGCTTTATACACATTTTATCAAATACCCGTAAAAAAAATCATTTCAAAGTTTTGGTATTAATCATTTTCTCTTACCTTTGCCTTCCCAAAAAAAGGGGTAATAAAGTATTGCCTTTATTTTTTGAGAATCAGTTCTTTAAAATTATGCCGAAATAGCTCAGTTGGTAGAGCAACTGATTTGTAATCAGTAGGTCGCTGGTTCGACTCCAGTTTTCGGCTCAGGAATGAGTTAATGGTAATTGGTTTAAATAGGGTTAATTGGGAAAGCCAGTTACCCAGTTAACAGATTAACCGGTTAGCTAAAAGGGCAGATGGCCGAGCGGTTAAAGGCGACAGACTGTAAATCTGTTCACGTAAGTGTACGTAGGTTCGAACCCTACTCTGCCCACTTGATCCACTGTGAAGTGGTAGTTCTTTTAAAATTAAAACAAGCGGAAGTAGCTCATTTGGTAGAGCGATAGCCTTCCAAGCTATAGGTGGCCAGTTCGAGCCTGGTCTTCCGCTCATTTTTTCTGCCTGCTGCGGCAGTGTAGTCAAGCCGTGGTAGCTCAGGGGTAGAGCACTTCCTTGGTAGGGAAGGGGTCGTGAGTTCGATTCTCACCTATGGCTCAGCAAACAAATTAAGTAAGTCTATGGTTTACAGACTTTAAACGACAACCATTTTTTCAAAACAAATATTAAAATACAAACAATGGCAAAAGAATCATTCAAAAGGGATAAACCCCATTTAAACGTTGGAACTATCGGTCACGTGGATCATGGTAAAACAACACTTACAGCCGCTATAACCGATGTTTTGTCAAAAAGAGGTTTGGCGGAGAAAAAAAATTATGATGATATTGATGGCGCTCCTGAAGAAAAAGAAAGGGGTATCACAATTAATACAGCTCACGTTGAGTACGCAACTGCTACCCGTCACTACGCTCACGTAGATTGTCCGGGTCACGCCGATTATGTGAAAAACATGATCACTGGTGCTGCTCAGATGGATGGTGCTATCCTGGTAGTAGCTGCTACTGATGGCCCTATGCCTCAGACTAAAGAACACATTCTGTTGGCCCGCCAGGTAGGTGTACCTCAGATCGTTGTTTTCATGAACAAAGTTGACCTGGTTGATGATCCTGAATTACTGGAACTGGTTGAAATGGAGATCCGTGAGTTATTAACTTCTTATGGTTTCGATGGTGATAACACACCAATCATCCAGGGTTCTGCAACTGGTGCTTTAGCCGGTGAAGACAAATGGGTTGCCAAGATCAACGAACTGATGGATGCTGTTGATAGCTACATCCCATTACCTCCACGTCTGGTTGACCAGCCGTTCCTGATGAGTGTTGAGGACGTATTCTCAATCACTGGTCGTGGTACTGTTGCTACCGGTCGTATCGAAAGAGGCCGTATCAAAGTTGGTGAACCAATGGAGATCGTAGGTTTAATGGAAAAACCATTATCAACAACCTGTACAGGTGTTGAGATGTTCAAGAAATTACTTGACGAAGGTGAAGCTGGTGACAACGCAGTTCTTTTATTGCGCGGTATTGAGAAAACTCAGATCCGTCGTGGTATGGTACTTTGCAAACCAGGTTCAATCACTCCGCATACCGAATTTAAAGGTGAGGTTTACGTATTAAGCAAAGAAGAAGGCGGACGTCATACTCCATTCTTCAACAAATACCGTCCGCAATTCTATTTCCGTACTACAGACGTAACCGGAGAGGTTGAACTGCCAGCTGGTGTGGAAATGGTAATGCCTGGTGATAACATCAACCTGACTGTGAAGCTGATCAATCCCATCGCGATGGAGAAAGGTCTGAAGTTCGCGATCCGCGAAGGTGGACGTACAGTTGGTGCAGGCCAGGTTACTGACATCCTTAAGTAATCCCGGATTAGCCTTGTAAAAGGTTAATTATCAGGATATAAGTTACATTTGCAAAGTACTCAGGCTAACCTCTGGGTACTTTGTTTTCTAAAAAAGTCAAAATTCAAAAGTCAAAAGTCAAAAAACTCA
>JBJTMN010000055.1:0-4481 GCA_046070545.1 Ferruginibacter sp. | reverse complement strand
AGTTATAACTTGATGCCACAGACAATAACAACTGCCAGCATCCCCAATACATTCCCGAATTTCTTTTACCCAACCAACTTAAATCCAACATCAGGTGCAAGCTTTAACCCGCTGGTTAGGCTGCTTACTTTCCCAAGTACCCGTAATGGTAACTGGGTAAATAATATTCCTTTGGTTGCAGTGAATACTGCTGCTGCAAATGGTGTTATCCATACTGCAGCTGCCATGCCTGCACCTCCTTCAAAAGTATTGGCTCAAAGGATATTTGCTGATGCAGATATGACCTACTTCGCTGCTGCTGTAAACCGTGCTGATAGTGGTGTAGCTCCTACAACTTCAGCAAGTCTTGTTTGGGTTTTAAGCAACTTTGGACCAAATGTTACTGTATTTGTACCTACCAATGCGGCTATGCAGGGGTTACTAACAGCACAAATAACACAGGCTTTAATTGCCCAGGGGGTACCACCTGCAATCGCTGCTGCCCAGGCTGCTGCTTTAGCTTCAAGTCCGGCTGTTTTCAGTAACCCGGCTTTGTACAGTGTTTTAACAGCGCAAACCGTAAAAGGACTGGTTGTATATCATATGTTGGGAACCAGGGCTTTCACCAATAATTTTCCAACTACGGCAACTTCATATCCAACTTTGTTGAACAGTGCGGTTCCGGCTCATCCGGGTGTAAGTCTTACCTGCACATTTACCGGGCCATTTGTAACTGCAGCTACGGTTAAGGGTTTAGGCAATGCAACGGCATCTTCTATTTTAATTAACCCAACACCCGAACCAAATGGTACCAGCGACCAGTTTTTTGTAAACGGTACTATTCATAAAATAAACCAGGTATTATTACCTCAGTAATATTTTCAGTTTTATCAAATAAAAACGGGCTCCTGATACCAGGAGCCCGTTTTTTATGCAGGAAATTTTAATTAAACATTGAACCTGAAATGCATGATGTCTCCATCCTGTACCAGGTATTCCTTACCTTCAATACGCAACCTTCCGTTATCACGGCAGGCTGCTTCTGAACCATATTTCAAAAAGTCATCGTACGCAATTACTTCAGCTTTAATGAATCCTTTTTCAAAATCTGTGTGTATTACACTGGCTGCCTGTGGCGCTTTCCAGCCTTTTTCAATGGTCCAGGCCCTTACTTCCTGCACACCTGCGGTAAAGTAGGTAGAAAGGTTTAACAGTTTATAGGTTGAATGGATCAATCGGTCAAGAGCCGGTTCCACCATTTTATATTCTTCCATGAACATGGCTTTATCTTCCGGGTTTTCAAACTCGGCAATCTGAGCTTCAATGGCATTGGTCATCACAATTACTTCATTGCCTTCGTTCTTTACAGCCTCGATCAATGCAGCTGAATATTTATTACCCGTGTGCATACTGGCTTCATCTACATTGGCAACATATAAAATGTGTTTATCTGTAAGCAGGAACAGGTCAGCAATAGCCGATTTATCTTCTTTGGATAAGCCCAGACTGATGATGTTCTTACCTTCCTCCAGGTGTTTTTTGCATTTGATCAGCGTTTCCAGTTCCACCTTCATTTTGGGATCGGTCTTGGCCATTTTTTCAGTACGCTGCATTTTCTTTTCAACACTTTCCAGGTCTTTCAGCTGCAGTTCGGTTTCAATGATCTCCTTATCGCTAACCGGGTTGATGGGGCCTTCATCCCTTAAAATATTGTCGTCTTCAAAACAACGTACCACATGTATGATGGCATCTACTTCACGTATATTGGCCAGGAATTTATTTCCCAGTCCCTCGCCCTTGCTGGCACCCCGAACCAGGCCGGCAATATCCACAATTTCGATCTGCGTAGGTACAGTTCTGTCCGGGATCACCAATTCGGCCAGTTTATCCAATCGGGGATCGGGTACATTCACCAGGCCTGTATTGGGCTCTATGGTACAAAAACGGTAATTGCTGGCCTGCGCCTTGGCGCTGTTGCTTACCGCATTAAATAAGGTTGATTTGCCCACATTGGGTAATCCTACTATTCCTGCTTTTAAAGCCATTTCTTTAATTAAAAATGAATAATGAAAAATTAAAAATTGGCTGCAAAGGTAAGGGTAATTCATATTTTACAGATTTATTTGAAGCAGGCATATGAATGTCCTGCATTTAATTATTAATTCTTAATTTTCAATCCTTAAATATTTACTATGGCTTTAAGCAGGATATGGAGTGCTTTTATTATTGTAGCGATCTTTATTGCCGGTTACAATTATGTATTTAATAAAAGCCGGGATGATATTTTTATCCGTATGGTTTCGGGCACCAGTAAAGATGAGTTTAAAGTGGTCTCGGTACTTGACAGCACTTCATCAGCCGGTTTATCAGCACAAATGAAAGATTATGGGTACAATTTTCAAAAAGAAGCGGATAAAGAAACAAAATATATCATTACTGACGATGCAAACAGGGACAGCGCATTAAAACTGCAGGCCAAATTCGCATCATCCAGGATAGTAGATGCCGGTTATATACAGGGCAGAAAACAAAAGCCTGTAGACGGTGTAATTGAAACCTGTTGGACAGCAGTAGATATATGCCTTAAATTAATTGGTATATTGGTTCTCTTTATCGGACTTATGAGCATTGCAGAAAAAGCCGGTGGTATACGCCTTCTATCCAGGATTGTTGGCCCGTTCTTTTCAAAACTTTTTCCTGAGATTCCGAAAGGGCACCCTTCCATGGGGCATATGATCATGAATTTTTCTGCAAACCTGCTGGGGCTGGATAATGCGGCTACGCCTTTCGGGTTAAAAGCCATGGAGAGCCTGCAGGAACTTAATCCCAATAAAGATGTGGCTTCCAATTCGCAGATCATGTTCTTGTGTTTGCACGCCGCCGGCCTCAACCTGATACCGGTTAGCGTGATTGCGGTAAGGGCTGCACAAAAAGCAAGCGATCCTACAGATATATTCATTCCCTGCATGATCGTAACTTTTGTTGGTACCATGGCGGCTATGATCATTGTATCAATAAAGCAAAGAATAAACCTGGTACAACCGGTTGTACTTTTATGGGTATCTGGTATTTCGGCAATTATAGTGTTGCTGGTTTGGTATATTACCAGGTTAAATACCGGTTCACTGCAATTATTTTCGGGCACGCTCAGCAACGGACTAATCCTGCTGGTATTTCTGCTCATAGTATTGGGTGGGCTATATAAAAAGATTGATGTGTTTTCGGCATTTTTGGATGGGGCAAAGCAGGGATTCGATACAGCTATCAGGATAATCCCTTACTTACTTGGAATTTTAGTGGCAGTGTGCATGCTGCGTGCCAGCGGAACTTTTGATGCTATCATCAATGGGATGAAATATTTCTTTGCCATGTTTGGTGCCGATACCCGGTTTGTTGACGGGTTGCCAACAGCACTGATACGCCCGTTAAGTGGCGGCGCTGCACGGGGTATGATGGTGGATACTATGAAGACTTTTGGTCCCGATTCATTTGCCAGCAAATTGTCTGGTATATTCCAGGGCGCAAGCGATACCACTTTTTATGTAGTAGCGGTTTATTTTGGCTCGGTGGGAATTAAAAATACCCGGTATAGCATTGGAGCCATGCTACTGGCCGACCTGGTTTGTGTAATTACCAGTATTGTGATGTGTTATTTATTCTTTGGATAAGATGACACAGCTAGGCATATAAAAAAAGCTTTCCATCTGGAAAGCTTTTTTTATATGCCTAGCATTTGTTTTACCTGTTGGTAAAGGTAGTAATGGTTCTTGCACGTGTACCCGAAGTGGCAGTTATCTGCCCAAGACAATATACAGTATATGTTCTTGAGGAAGTGGGTAAAAATACCGCTGTCTGGGCCAGAACAGTTGCCGGGGCGCTCACCCTTCTTAACTGAAACGTATCGCCGATAACAAATGTGGGCAATTCAACAGTAGGGCTGGCATTTTTATAAAGCTGCCCGCTGAAGATCACTGCATTCAACCTTTTTGAAAATACTTCCAGTGTATCTGCACTGGGGATCATATTTACAAACCGGGCTCTGAAATAACCCACCGGTGCATCCGTTATAAGCTCATGGATGGGCACTACATAAGGATTGAAGGGGGTTGGATTTGGTGTGGTATCCGTTATATAAAATGTAGTATAGCTGTTTACACCCAGGTCGTAATTCTTGTTACTTAATGTATCCCCGGCCTGTGGTGTACCTGTTGCCCTGTTCATTATTACTTTTATATTAATGCCTAATCCCGGTGTAATACCTGTATAGGCCGGCGAAAGCGGGAAAGCATTTCCATAAGCCAGTGGCGTTGCATTGATCTTAACATTGTTTACATACACATTTACAGCGGGCCCGTTAGGGGTAGGTGTTGTTGTTGAAGGGTTGGAAGCTGCATATGTATTTATAAATTTTACGTAGGCAATGTTATTTGCCGGATTTGTCTGTATCAGGGACAATGATTCATTCTTATCATAACATGAATTCACTGCCAGTGCACCAATTG
>JBJTMN010000054.1:0-2186 GCA_046070545.1 Ferruginibacter sp. | reverse complement strand
GCCCGTAATTTTGCGGCTTCTTTAATAAACCTGTAAAAGATTTTATGAGCCGGCCCTTTATCCGGAGCGTAGCCGGAGGGCAGCTATATTGAACTTTAAACAAAAACTATAAATGGATATTACCTTATTAGCAATAAACTGGCCCAGCGTAGGTTTAAAAGTTGCCCAGCTTTTATTGTCGCTTTCAATACTTGTCATCCTGCACGAATTTGGCCATTATATTACTGCCAAATGGTTCAAATGCCGTGTTGAAAAATTCTACTTGTTTTTTGATCCCTGGTTCTCTTTATTCAAAAAGAAAATAGGAGATACTGTTTATGGTATTGGCTGGCTTCCTTTAGGAGGCTATGTAAAAATATCAGGAATGGTGGATGAAAGTATGGACAAAGAAGCTTTAAAACTGCCACCACAGTCCTGGGAATTCAGGAGCAAGCCAGCCTGGCAACGGCTGATCATAATGCTGGGAGGTGTTACTGTAAATGTTTTACTGGCCTTTGTTATTTATGCAGGGATACTGATGACCTGGGGCGAAGATAAAATTCCCGGTCAATCCTTAAAAAATGGCGTATGGGTTACAGATTCACTTATGTACGAAATAGGCCTGCGGGATGGAGATAAGATCATGGCTGTAAACAATGAAAGCATTAAATACTTTGAAGATATACCTAAGAAGATCCTTTTCAGCGGAGGAGGAAAGATCAATATTGTCAGGAATGGGAAAGATACCAGTGTAGAGATTCCCCGCAGCCTGATCGGTCAGTTGGTTGAAAAGAAGAAATCAAAAGGACGATTGTTCCTACCCAGGGTACCTGCAATAATTGGTGAGTTTGATAAAAATGATACCTCCAATGCAAAAAAAGCAGGGCTTCAATCCGGGGATAAGATATTAAAAGTTGATTCTGTACCTGTTCAATTCTTTGATGAAGCTACAGCCTATTACGGCACTAAGAAGAAAGAAAAGGTTACATTAACTGTTGAAAGAAAAGGTTCGGTGATCCTGATACCTGTTCAGCTGGATGAAGATGGAAAGACAGGTGCGCCATTTCTTACCAACAAAGAATACGATAGTTTAGGGGTGTTAAAAATAGTTCATACCGATTATGGTTTTTTTGCTTCTTTCCCGGCCGGGTTCAGGCTGGCAATTACTTCTTTAAAAGATTATATTGAGCAGTTTAAGCTGATACTATCGCCAAGTACCGGTGGGTACAAAGCAGTTGGTGGCTTTAAAACGATGGGATCCGTTTTTTCGGGCACTGAATGGGACTGGCAGCGTTTTTGGGAAATGACTTCTATGTTTTCTATCATCCTTGCTTTTATGAATCTGTTACCTATTCCTGCTTTGGATGGTGGCCATGTAGTATTCACCCTGGGTGAAATGATAACAGGCAGAAAGCCAAACGAAAAATTCCTGGAATATGCCCAGATCGTTGGAATGGTTATTTTACTGGCGTTAATGCTTTATGCAAATGGTAATGATTGGTTTGGTTGGGGGAAAGGGAAGTAGGTTTACACCCGTAAAAAGTAAATAAGTTATAAGTTAAAAGAAAGCCTTTCATGGCTTTCTTTTTTGTTTCTATAATTCAATCCCGATCTTCTTCATTAAAATAGATGCATTTAAACTGTTGCAGATCCCTTCCTTTAACCGGTAATCGAAATACAATTCATCATTACTTACCTGCACATCAAAATGATAATTCAGGATATTGGCAGGATATGCTTCTTTTAGTTTTGCCAGCTCAATGTCATGTGTTGCAATAATGCAAGCAGCATTATGGTTGATGAGTTGCTTGATGAGTGCTGCAGACCCTGTATGCCTGTCTAATGAATTGGTACCTCTTAAGATCTCATCCAGCAGAATGAATACTTTTTCATTGTTATTCACCATGCTTATTATTGTTTTTAGTTTTTTTAACTCAGCATAAAATGTAGAAGTACTTTCTTCCAGGTTATCGGTGATGCGCATGCTGCTTACTACCTGAACCGGCGATAAACAAAAATAAGCCGCACAGGCAGGGGCGCCGGCCATCGCTAAAACTGTATTAACACCAATACTACGCAGGTAAGTACTTTTGCCAGCCATATTGCTGCCTGTAACCAGCATCAGTTCTCCTTTGTGCTCAATCTTTACCGGGTTGGTTACACATGTATCTGCTTTGATCAATGGATGCCCGATTTCCTTTCCTTCA
>JBJTMN010000053.1:0-2478 GCA_046070545.1 Ferruginibacter sp. | reverse complement strand
GATGCGATCCTGACAGCACCCATGAGCAACGGCTATTACAACTGTGCATCCTGGAGCGGCGGCGTTACCAGCGCCTGGATATGGCCGCCCGATGCCATGTCGACTTATAGCTGCAACAATGCCAATGTGATACAATGTTTCGATAATTATTATAACAATGTGCCCGTTCGTTATCCCGGTGCATGGAATTATACCCGTAGCGGGGCCACAGCTTCCAATGCGGTAGTGGATGTTTGGAAAACGGCCATCAAATACACCCATGCTTCCGTGCGCAAGCCAGGCAATAACCATCCGCATGGATACGATTGGGAAAGTAAGCCTGGTGGGCTTGACCGCACTTTGCATCCACGTAACGCACTTACCAATGCAAACTGGTATGGTTCGGTTAGCGATTACTACAGGCCCACGGGAACCTATGCACGCACGGCGGGTGCCCAATATGCATTTGAATCAGACCAGGATGCCATCCGGGCAGGACTGGCCATTTATGATAAAGCATCACTTACCAAAACCGCCAGTACCAAACTGGAACGGCTGTTAGAAAAGAGTAATGGAGCGCTCAAACAACAATTTGATGAACTATATGAAGCCTGGGATGCCACCAAGGCCGGTAATGCCAGCCAGAGCGACCCATCCATGTATTGTAACAATAAGGCCTATCATGCCCTGGAAAGTTTTGCCATGGCAAACGGACAGGCAGCCATGCTGAAAGCATTCGACAAATTTGTGGATGGCGATCATATCATCGGCCAGCTGGTTTGGGTACTCACAAAAGGCAGATACAGCAAATTGATGGATGAGGTTAAATCGGAGCGGCTGGCTAATTTGTACGATGACCAGGGCCGTTACCGCATACATGGCGATCATGATAATGGCGTGTTGTATATCGAAAAGATATTGCAGTCGGTGGATGAGAACCTGATCACCACAACACAGGCAGATGGCATACAACTCACTGTTTCGCCCAACCCGGTAAGCAACCGCCTCATCGTGCAGGTTAGCGTTGATAAACCTTCCAGCCTGGGTATTGTGATCAGTTCGGTACAAACGGGTTTACAGCAAGTGGTACTGAAAGAAACCACTGTTGGAGCAGGAGTACATCAATACACTGTTGCCGTAAACAATATTGCCGGCAGCAATGGAGATATACTGGCCGTTCAGGTGATGCTTGATGGTGTATTGAAGACAGTAAAAGTAGTGGTTATGCAATAGGTGGATGCAGTAATTAATTGAACAGGGGTGGCTTTGGCTGCCCCTTTTTGTTTTACCAGCTGTACTGGTTTTCTAATGTATACTTCAGGTATTTTAACAGCGGTTTTTCTTGTAATGCTTTACAGTGTGGCATGGGCATATTTATCAAAAAGCCGGTCTGAACAGCAGGTTCGCTTAAAAAATATTTCTCTATCTTCAATCCGATGAAAAAAGCCATCTGTTTATTTTTTCTTTTCACCACTTTGTTTGCGGCTGCACAGCCAAAGGTCATTGCCTATGCCACCGGCAGGGCCGAAACCATTGCACAATACCCGCTGGATAAACTTACTCATATTATTTACAGCTTCCTGAAGATACAGAACGATACGCTCACCTTCCGTGACAGCACACAGGAGAACATGGTGCGGCAGCTGGTTGCCTTAAAAGCAGCATACCCGCAGCTGAAGATCATGGTTTCTGTTGGCGGGTGGAGTGGCTGTTCGTTTTGCAGCGACCTGTTTGCCAGCGATGAGCACCGTAGCAATTTTGCAAAAACAACGGCAGCACTTTTTAAACAATATGGGATCGACGGGATTGACCTGGACTGGGAATACCCGGCCATTGAAGGTTTTCCCGGGCATAAATACGATACGGCAGACAGACCGCATTTTACAGAACTGGTAAAAGCACTTCGCCATGAATTGGGCAGCAATTACCTGCTAAGCTTTGCTGCCGGCAGCTTTATGCAATACCTGCAGCAATCGGTTGACTGGGATTCCGTGATGCCGCAGGTAGATTTTGTGAACCTGATGAGCTACGACCTGGTGGGAGGGTATGCCACGGTAACCGGGCACCATACGCTGCTGCAGGATTACAGGCCGGGACAGGAGTCGGCAGCAAAAACGGTGAACTGGCTGCTGGATAAAAAAGTAGCCGCTGGTAAGATCATCATCGGTGCTGCCATGTATGCCCGGGTATGGGATAGTGTGCCTGGTATTGATCATGGGCTATACCAGCCGGGCAGGTTTAAACAGGGAGTGGCTTTTGCCGATTTTAAAAATTACTTCAGTGATACCTCGGGGTATACATACTACTGGGATAAAAAAGGGAAAGCCCCTTATCAATACAATGCATCTAAAAACCTGTTCGCTACTTTTGATGATGAACGTTCCATTGCTGAAAAAGTAAAGTTCATCCGGCGCAAAAAACTGGGCGGTATCATGTTCTGGGAACTGGCGCAGGATGCAAAAGCAGGCGGATTGATAGATGTGATGTATGAAGGCTTCA
>JBJTMN010000052.1:0-2270 GCA_046070545.1 Ferruginibacter sp. | reverse complement strand
AGCGCTTAAGGCTTCCTCTTTGCTTAAGCCATATGCTGCTGCGGTACCTGCATTAAAAGCAAGGTTGCGGTAACGGCTGCTGCCATCATCATCATTAATGGTAAATAATACACCCGCTTTTTGTAACATGGCCGGTGTTTTAAATGGCTGATCGATATCATCATCGATCATAGCAGGCAGATCGTGCAACTGGTTTAAGATAACAGCAATATTATTTTGCTTTAACAGGTCGGCGATCTGCCAGCTGTCAACAGCGCCAACCAATACTACATCAAAACCAAACTCTTTTACAAAATCAATAGCCAGCAACATTTCCTTTACAATGCTGCAATGAATGAAGAGCTTTTGTTTTTTATCAAACAAACCTTTCACAGCCTCAAATTTCAGGTTGGTGTTCTCATGCTTACTTTCTGCCAGGTAAGCTTTAGCTTCACGAAAAAATACTTTCACTTTCTCGATCTGCTCCAGTCCCGTTTTTACAGGATCAGCAGGAGCCTGCTGACCACCAAAACCACGGCCTCCGCCACGCCTGTTCAATAAAGAAGGCATACGAAAATGAATGGCTATATCTGTTTTGTATGCGGCATCCTCCCAGTTCCAGGCATCTAACTGTACTACAGAAGATGAACCTGAAATAATACCACCATCCGGAATTACATTGGCCAGTAAAATGCCATTGGTACGTAAAGTATTGATGACCTTCGAATCCGTATTGTAAGCTACCAGTGAACGGATGCTTGCATTTATTTCACCAATTTCCGTACCATCAGCAGTTGCCCGGTTGCTGGGCACTTCTACCAAACCAAGTTGTGATGCAGTTAAAATTAAACCAGGATAAATATGTTTGCCTTTGCAGTCAATGATTTTTGCCCCGGCTGTTGAAGCGGTTGTCCCTACTTCTGCTATTTTCCCGTTTTTAAAAACAACGGTACCGTTGTTAATTACCTGGCCATTACCCACATGAATGGTTGCATTGGTTAATGCAATGGCTTCTTTTTGTGCGGGTGCCGGCGACATGGTCTCCTGCGCAGAAATATTGCAGGCGATAAAAATGCAGAGCGTATAAAAAAATATTTTTTTCATTTGAATGTTTTTTTCAGATTAATTATTGTTTTCAACATCATCAGCATCTATGCCCAGCAAACCGTGATTGTGATTATGATCGCCACAGGAATTGATGATCTCGAACCTGGGCCTGGCACCACGGCCACCTGTGCCGGCACCACCTGCACCTGGTGTAGCGGTTCTTTTTGCAATGGCTAATTTTTGTATCAGCCTGGCTCTTTCATTTTTATTCTGAATGTGCATGGCTGCATCTTTTTCCCTGTCGAAATAAATGATACCATCAACAATTGTTTTTTCTGCCTTGGCATAAATAGACAATGGGTTATCACTCCAAACAACCAGGTCGGCATCTTTACCAACTTTTATGCTGCCCACTTTACCATCTATATGCAACATTTTTGCCGGGTTGATGGTTACCATTTTCCAGGCTTCTTCTTCGCTCATACCGCCATACTTAACACTTTTGGCAGCTTCCTGGTTAAGGCGGCGGGCCATTTCTGCATCATCTGAATTGATGGCTACATTCAGGCCTACTTTGTTCATGATATAAGCATTGTAAGGAATGGCATCCACCACTTCCATTTTATAATACCACCAGTCGCTGAAGGTTGACGCGTTTGAGCCATGTGCTTTCATTTTATCAGCCACTTTATAGCCTTCTAAAATATGCGTGAATGTGTTGAAGGTAAATCCGAATTTATCGCCCACTTTCATGGCAGCATTAATTTCACTTTGTACATAAGAGTGGCAGGTGATGAATCTTTTCTTGTTCATGATCTCAACCAATGCATCCAGTTCCAGGTCTCTGCGAACAACCATGGGTGCTGCACCTTTCTTTTTATTATTCTCTTCAGCTGCTTTCATGGCATTCTGATAGTCTGTGGCCCGTTGAAATGCATCTATCATTACCTGGTCAACACCCATCCTGGTATCTGGAAAACGGGTATTGCCCTGTGTAGCCGGACTTCTTTTTACATTTTCGCCCAGGGCGAATTTTATAAAGGGATCGGCACCGGCAAATTTCAGATCCTGGTCGTTGGCACCCCAGCGCAGTTTTATCAACTGGGTTTGCCCGCCAATGGTATTAGCTGAACCGTGCAGGATATGAGAGGTTGTAACACCACCACTCAACTGGCGGTAAATATCCATGGCATCGGGGTTCAGGTTATCACCAATCCTAACTTCAGAAGTAACACTTTGTCCGC
>JBJTMN010000051.1:0-3298 GCA_046070545.1 Ferruginibacter sp. | reverse complement strand
GTGCCAGGGTAATATCATGCGATCCGCCGAGAATCACCACCGTTTTATTCCTGCGGAATAATTCGGCAAGCACTGTTTTTACAGCGGCACAATATTTTGCCTACAAAGAATTACAACAGGTAGTGGAAGCTACCTGCATAGATGCAACCATTAACCTGAAAGGTGAAAATCCCTTACGAAGCGAAAACTTTTTACTGGAGATGTTGACCGGCGAACCCAACCTGGTAAAGCATTACAACCATATCGGGTTCCAAAGTTATTTTGTGCATCCCCGTATGCTGGAGACCATGGACAAGCTTCGTTTTGATTGTTACCGCGTTGGTACTGCACGGGAAAACCTGGAAGAGATGGAACCTGTTATCCGCAATACCAATTTATTAAGTTTTGATATCAGCGCTATTAAATACAGCGACTCTCCTGCAAGTGCCGAAAGCCCTAATGGTTTTAGTGGCGAAGAAGCCTGTATTTTAACCCGTTTTGCCGGTTTAAGCAGCAAGCTGAATAGTTTTGGCATTTATGGCTACCTGCCGCAGCTGGATGATAAAGAACTTACGGCAAAACAGATATCACAAATGCTCTGGTATTTTATTGATGGTAAAAGCCGAAGCAAACAGGAAGCTTCTATTGAAGACCGCGATTACTTTAATGAATACCACAGCAGTTTCACGGAAGTTGCATCTGTTTTTCTGCAAAGCAAAAGAACAGGCCGCTGGTGGATGCAGTTACCCAACAAAAAATTTATTCCCTGCAGCTATAACGATTATGTGCAGGCCAGCCGTAACGAGATCCCTGAAAGATGGTTGAGGGCACAGGAAAGAGAGTAAAGGTTTTGTGTCTGGGGTTATTGGTTTTGTATTTTTTCCATCCAGGCTCTTTAGGTCATCGATTCCCTCTTTTTATTATATGCAGCATTAAACATGTTTTTTTGCATTTTCGATCTGCTCATCACTTCCCATAACGATTAACCGGTCGCCGGGTTTCACCAGGTAGCCCGCATCCGGGTTAACCGTGTAATGATTGCCTTCGGTTTTAATGCCAAGTATAGTGCAGTTCGTTTTACTCCACATATCCAGCTCTCCCAGCGAAATACTTTTATGGGCGCCAATTTCAGCCACTCTGAACAATTCATTACTCTGTGTGCTCATGATAGACAGCATCTCTACAACATCGGGTAACATGACCAGTGTAGCCATGTGAGCACCACCGATCTTATCGGGCATGATCACATTATCTGCACCGGCAATCTTCAGTTTTTTTACCGATGAGTCCTGCGAAGCCCTGCTTATTATTTTTATGGAAGGGTTCAGTTGTTTGGCTGTCAGTACCACAAATAAATTATCCGCATCAATCGGCAGGGTAATTATAAGTGCCCGGGCATTTTTAATGCCTGCTTCAAGCAATACTTCATCTTTGGTTGCATCTCCCTTCATAAAATGTTTTACTTCAAAGTCAATGTCCTTCTCCAGTTCATTCTTTTCTTCCAGTACCACAAAGGGTATTTTGTTGTTGAATAAGATCTGGGCACTTTCTTTGCCGTTTCGGCCAAAACCACATATGATCACATGCTGTTTCAGTTGCTGAATACTGTTTTCCATTTTTATCTGTTTATACAGTTTAATAAATTCCCCATCCGAAAAAAAACGGGTAAGCAGGGTTACAAAATAAGTGAACAAGCCAAGATTTATCAGGATAAGAAAGATGGTAAAAAGGCGACCCGTATCCGAAAGCGGCCTTACTTCAGTAAAGCCTACGGTGGAAATGGTGATTACCGTCATATACAATGCCTCGAGGAAATTAAAATGCTCAATAAACATATAGCCCATGGTACCAAACAAAATCGTGAGCAGCAACATGGCAACCGGCAATATCAGTCTTGAAAATATCCTCCATCTTTTTAGCTGCAGCATCGGCTTTATTATAATTAGTGTTGAAAATTATAACTTTAACCGGAAATGAAGAAGATAAAAGAATCAGATAGCGTTATGACATTGGTCAGGGGTAACCGGTCATTGGTCATTGGTCATTGGGTAAGTTGCCTATTGATATTGACTTTTATTAGTTCCTGTTCGGTATCCAAACAAATAAATAAACAGGCGCAAACCATTTTACTGAGCGATTCTGCCATCAGCACCGGCCATATCGGCATCAGTATTTACGAGCCTGCAACCAGTAAGTACTGGTATAACTATAATGCCAGCAAATATTTTATACCGGCCAGTAATACAAAATTATTTACGCTATATGCCGGCATGAAATACCTGGGAGATAGTCTGACTGCATTGGCCTGGCAGAATTTTAGTGATACAGCAATCAATGTTTCGGGCACGGGAGATCCTACATTTTTGCATCCCGATTTTAAGGATCAGCGGGTGCTTGACTTTCTGAAGGCACAGCATAAAGCGATTTATATTTCAGGAAATTATCAGGACAGTGCGCTGGGTTATGGATGGGCCTGGGATGATTATAATGATGATTATATGGTTGAAAGAAATGCATTTCCCGTGTATGGTAATGTTGTTTCTATAGCCGTAAATGAATATAAAAAAGAGGAGAGATTTTATGTAGAGCCCAACTGGAAAACAAGTCCAACATATTTTGAAACCCTGTTGCCGGCTTTCCGTTTACTCGAAACCAGGTACAGGGCCGATGCAGATTTGAAAAAGATCGATTCGAACAAAGCACAGGTATTAACTAAAAGCTTTACGTTAAACCGTGAGCGCACAGCTAATAATTTTACACTTCGTTCAGCAGGCACAGTCTTTAAAAACCAGTCAACCCCCTTTTATACCGATGGAATAAAAACAACGGCATCCATTTTGAAAACCGATTTTCAATTGAACATCAAAGAAGGAATACTTTTAGATAATAGTTTATACACCGGTACTCCGGCACATCTGCGCTGGCATAAAATAAGATCACAACCTTCCGACTCGCTTTTTAAACCCATGATGCACCGAAGCGATAATTTTTTTGCAGAGCAAACTTTGTTGATGGTTAGTAACGAACGTATGGATAAAATGAGTAGCGGTAAAATCATTGAAATCTTATTAAATGAAGATCTGAAAGATGTTCCTCAAAGACCCAAATGGGTGGATGGCAGCGGGCTGAGCCGTTATAATTTATTTACACCACAGTCATTTGTGTATATCCTGAATAAGATGAAAAATGAGTTTGGCTGGGAACGCATTAAAAATATATAACCGCTGTCTTTTTTGTAATATGAAGACAGGGTGCCGGTGCCACCTGTAGGTAAAATATTTTTAATGCGTTTCCAGCCAAACTCATTTTTCATCTTATT
>JBJTMN010000050.1:0-2877 GCA_046070545.1 Ferruginibacter sp. | reverse complement strand
CCCATTTCCAGCGCTTTCATGCAGGGGCCATAATGCAGGTTATCGGGTGTGGTAATGATAATGGCATCGGCAAATTTGGGGCGCTTAAAAACATCTTCCCAGGTAACAAAACTGTTTTCTGGTTTTATATCATGCTTTTTCATGTAACGCTCTTTGCGTATGGCAATGGGTTCGGCAACGCCTACAATATCCAGCTGATCAGGATAGGCCAAAGAATAACCACCGTACACATTGCCGCGGTTACCGGCACCACAGGTAATAGCTGTAATTGGTTTATCTAAACTGAGTTTTTTATCGGGCAATAAAATGGGTTGCTGGTTTTCATCTTTGGCAAAAGAAAAAGATGGAATGGTTGCAGCTCCAATTGAAAGGCCCAATGCACGGATGGCATCGCGGCGTGACCAGTGTTTTTGCATAAACAGTTTTTTATTTTATTGGAAGACCTAAGTTACAAATGTTTCTCTGGCAATTAAAAAAGGATTATTTTGGAAATCAATACCATTAACATGACAGCCATTCAGCAACGTTTTACCGCACTGGATGTATTCCGGGGCATGACCATCTGCTTCATGATCATTGTAAATACGCCAGGTAACGGCGCCACAACCTTTTCGCCGCTGCTCCATGCAAAATGGCATGGGTTTACGCCAACCGACCTGGTATTTCCTTCTTTTTTATTTGCGGTAGGTAATGCCATCAGTTTTGTGTTGCCTAAATGGCAAGCACTTTCACAAAGCCAGGTTTTGTGGAAGATTGTTAAAAGAACAGCCATCATCTTTTTACTGGGTTTTCTCATGTACTGGTTTCCGTTTATGAAAAGAGATGCAGCGGGGAATATCATGAGCTTTCCTTTTGAAGCAACCCGGGTTTTTGGTGTATTGCAGCGGATAGCGCTTTGTTATGGAATAGCCGCTTTGATCATTTACTACTGCCGGTTGAGAACAGCTGTGGTGCTTGCGATCATTTTCCTGTTTGCATATTGGATATTGCTGTATGTATTGAGTGATGCGGCTGATCCGCTGAGTCTGCAGGGCAACGCGGTTTTGCGTATTGATAGATGGCTGCTGGGAGAAAGGCATTTGTACCATGGCGAAGGGCTGGCATTTGACCCCGAGGGTTTGCTTAGTACTTTGCCCGGTATCGCCAATGTGATCGGGGGTTATGTTGTTGGCAAATTCATTCAGCTAAAAGGTAAAAACTGGGAAACACTGACCATTTTATTACTGGCGGGATGTGTCCTGGTCTTCCTGGCTTATTGCTGGGGACTGAATTTTCCCATCAACAAAAAACTATGGACCAGCAGTTTTGTGTTGCATACTGTTGGACTGGATTGCATCATCATTGCGGCAATCATTTATATCATCGACTTTAAACAAAAAACCGGCTGGACTTACTTTTTCGAGGTCTTTGGCCGCAACCCCATTGTTATTTACCTGCTGTCGGAACTGGCTGCGATACTCCTGTCATTTTTCAGGGTTGGCAATAATATTCCGCTGTATAAATGGATTTACATCAACATTTTCCAATATGCAGGTGATTATCTTGGGTCTCTGCTCTTTGCCCTTGTATTTATGTTTTTTTGCTGGCTTGTTGGCTACTTTATGGATAAGCGAAAGATCTATATCCGGGTATAGCCCGCCTTTCCCAATATTAATACGCATTTAACCTTGCCATCCGGCTTAATTGGCGTACCTTTGCGCCCTTAAAAATAGCTATAGCAAAATAATCCATTCTATAGCAACAATATAATTATTATGAATATTCGTAACATTGCCATTATTGCCCACGTAGATCATGGTAAAACCACGCTGGTAGATAAAATTCTGCACAGCACCAATATTTTCCGTGATAACCAGGAAACCGGTGAACTGATCATGGACAATAATGACCTGGAGAGAGAACGTGGTATTACTATCTTCAGTAAAAATGTATCCGTTACCTACAAAGGCATTAAGATCAATGTTATTGATACCCCGGGCCATAGTGACTTTGGTGGTGAGGTTGAACGTGTTTTAAAAATGGCCGATGGCGTTTTGCTGCTGGTTGATGCTTTTGAAGGACCGATGCCGCAAACACGTTTTGTGTTGCAAAAAGCATTGCAGTTAGGCCTGCATCCTATCGTAGTTATTAATAAGGTTGATAAAGAGAATTGTCGTCCTGATGAGGTACACGATGCCGTTTTTGAACTGTTCTTTAACCTGGATGCTACCGAAGAACAACTTGATTTCCCTACCATTTACGGAAGCAGCAAGCAAGGCTGGATGAATACTTCGCTGACAGCAACTGATAATATTCTTCCTTTAATGGATGCTATTTTAGAGCATGTACCCGAACCCAAAGTGAGCGAAGGTACTTTACAGATGCAGATCACATCATTGGATTATTCTTCCTTCCTGGGAAGGATTGCTGTGGGTAGAGTAGCACGTGGTGTAGTTAAGGAAGGCCAGCAGATATCGCTGGTGCAGGCAGATGGCAGCGTTAAGAAAATGAAAATAAAGGAACTGTATACTTTTGAGGCATTGGGTAAAAAGAAAGCAACAGAAGTAAGTGCAGGTGATATTTGTGCACTGGTAGGGCTGGATGAATTTAATATTGGTGATACGGTTTGTGATGCGGAATTCCCGGAAGCGTTACCGGTTATCAGTGTAGATGAACCAACCATGAGCATGATGTTCAGCATCAACAACTCACCATTCTTTGGCCGCGAAGGTAAATTTGTTACAAGCCGCCATTTACGCGACAGGCTGATGAAAGAAACGGAAAAGAACCTTGCATTGAAGGTAGAAGATTCAGACAGTGCAGACAGTTTCCTGGTTTATGGCCGTGGTATTTTGCATTTAGGTATCCTCATCGAAACCATGCGCAGGGAAGGGTTTG
>JBJTMN010000049.1:0-10922 GCA_046070545.1 Ferruginibacter sp. | reverse complement strand
ATACCTATAAAAAAAGCCCCCGAAATTTCGGGGGCTTTTTTTATAGGTATTTTTATTTATTGGGATACCCGCTAACAAAGCGATTCCCTTTAATGTAAAACCGGTATGGTTTATGCACGGCATCTCCCGAATTTTCAATTCCTATTCTGCTACTGATCCCCAACAATCGCTGATCAACCGAATATCCATCTTCCACAATATAGATCTCATCATCTAATAAACTAAAGCCAGAATGATCTTTTGAAATTCCCAAAGCCCTGGATAGATTACCAGGCCCTTTTGTTAAACTGCTGTCTGATGCTTGTTTACCAGTTCTTTCAAGCATAATACCTAAACCGTTTAAAGGTTCAACAGCTCTTATGAGAACGGCATCAGGAATATTTTTTTGATTGGAAACAACATTAAACAAATGGTGGATACCATAGCATAGATAAACGTAAACTGTACCAGCATCAGCATACATATTTTCGTTACGTGCAGTACGTTTACCGGCATATGAATGAGATGCCCTGTCGGTTAGTCCTATATAAGCTTCCGTTTCTACGATACGGCCAGAAGTGATTTGCCCGTTAAAATGGGTAACAATAACCTTTCCTATCAGTTCTTTTGCAATTAAAATCACATCAGTTCTTTTATAAAAATGAATAGGTAGTTTCTTCATTATAGTATTAACTTTAAAGCTAAAATACGATATTGGAATTTTAGTTTACAGATAAACACATGCTTAAAGAAATCATCATATCCATCCAGTCTTATTTTCATACGCACCGCTTTATTATCAGGCACCGGCTATGGAAATGGATACTGATACCTGGCCTCATCTACTCCTTGCTTTTTTGTGCGGGTATTTATCTTTTTGTTGTTTCAAGTAACAGTGCCATTGATTTTATGTTACAAAAATCTGGTGTGGCAGAATGGATGGAAAAAATGCAGAACAGCTGGCTTAGTTTTTTACTGATATTCGGTCATATTATCCTGAACCTGATCATGTTGTTATTTTATTTTTCCCTGTTCAAGTACCTGTTCCTCATCATCGGCTCCCCTTTATTTGCATACCTGAGTGAAAAGACTGAATCGATCATAGAAGGCAAGGAATACCCTTTCAGTTTTAAACAACTCATGAAAGATATCGTACGTGGAATTAAACTTGCGTTGCGGAATATGCTCTGGCAAACCGTTTATACAGTTTCCATTTTAATCTTATCCTTCATTCCGGTAATAGGCTGGGTAACTCCTTTACTTGCTTTATTGGTTGAATGTTATTACCTCGGTTTTTCCATGCTGGATTACAGCTGCGAACGTAATAAATTATCAACATCACAAAGCATTGGTTTCATCGGAAAACATAAAGGGCTTGCCATAGGAAACGGAGTTGTTTTTTACCTGATGCACTTAATACCCGTTCTTGGCTGGCTGTTTGCGCCAGGTTATGCAGTAATTGCAGCAACCATAAGTTTATATAAAGCAAAAACAGAGGGGCTCATTAATATTTCCGGAAAGGTTAATTTACAATGATGAAATCACAGATATATCTGATACCAAGTGTTTTGGAAGAATCGGCAACAGAAACGATAGCTCCTTACATAATGGATGCTGTAAAAAAATGCCAGGTTATATTTGCCGAGAACGAAAGAACAGCCAGGCGTTTTTTAAAAAGTGTTTCCAAAGAAATCATAATTGATGATTATGAGTGGTTTACCATTCATAAAGCCGAAAATGAAGTGTTGTATGTTTTAAGGCAAAAAATAAATGAAGGGAAAAATATTGCCATCATCAGTGAAGCCGGCTGCCCGGGTATTGCCGATCCCGGCCAGATCCTAATAGCTGCCGCACAGGAAATGGATGTTACCGTAAAACCACTGGTGGGACCAAGCTCTATATTGCTGGCGTTAATGGCCAGCGGTATGAACGGACAACAATTTGAATTTGTAGGATATCTGCCTATTGATAACCTGGAAAGAAATAAAGCAATAACTGCTTTAGAAACTACATCTCAAAAGAAAAACAGTACACAGATATTTATTGAAACCCCCTATCGGAATAACCAATTACTGGAAAATTTATTAAAGACCTGCAAACCATCAACCCGGCTTTGCATTGCTGCTGAGCTTACAGGACCCAATGAGTTTGTAAAAACAAAGTCCATTGCAGATTGGAAAAAAGAAAAAACCGACTTTCATAAAAAGCCGGTTATATTTTTATTGCAAAGCAATTAAATTTACTGACCTACTCTTTGTAAATCTGTGACTATATAAACACTCTCTCCACGCCATGGAAGCGTTTTACGGTATTGATAATATTTTAAGGAGATTATTTTACCCTGTAACTTCATCAGTGTATCGGCCAGCTTTTCGCTTTTTACAGAAAAATAAAATTTTTCGGGCACCATTACATTGGGTGCCTGCTGAAAATTGCCGATCAGTACTTCTCCTTCATAGGTTTTAAACAGATTCCCTTTATGTGAAAGTTTGGTAAGCAAGCCGGTTCTTTCACCATCACTATACACATTAAAGTAATACCAATAGATCAAAAAGGATAATACCAATACTGCAACCAGGGAAAAACGCCATAAAAATTTACGTAGCCCGCTTCTTTTCTTTGGTTGTTCCTTTGCAACCGGTTCCATTTTTATATCTTCCATGTTATTGATTTTTTAAATTATAACCCATATTTATCAACCAGGTAAACCATGCTTGCCATTACCACTGCACACAAATTCAGTTCCTGGGCATTTACTTTTTCAAAAACATCAAGCGCCGAATGGTGCATATCAAAATATCTTTGCCCGGTAGTACTTAAGCCAAATTGCGCCGTTTTAAAATTTGTTTGCAATGGTCCTATATCAGCCCCGCCTCCACCGCCTTCATTAAATGTAAACTTTGCTGCATCAAAAGGCTCGAAGAATTTTGCCCAGCCCTGCACTTTTGCGAATTGTTCTTTAGTCATTCCACAGCCAAAACCCCTTGGATATTCTGCGCCTCCGTCACTTTCCATAGCCATTATATGATTCTCTTTTTTTAATTTGGCCTCCTCTGCATATTTGGCGGCTCCACGGGTACCATTTTCTTCATTGGCAAACAAAACGATCCTGATCGTTCGTTTGGGTTTGTATCCGATTGCTTTAAATACCCTTACGATTTCAATACTCTGTACAAGGCCGGTCCCATCATCGCTGGCTCCTTCTCCCTGGTCCCAGCTGTCAAGATGTCCGCCAATAGTAATTATTTCATCAGGGAATTCAGTACCTTTTATTTCTCCGATCACATTATGGCCGATCGTATCCGGCATCATTTCGCAATTTGATCTGATAAAAAGGTTCTCATCTTTATACGATTCCCTGATCAGGCCACTCAGCCTTTCTGCACTTTTAGTACTGATAGCAAGTGCCGGAATTTTTGGAAATGAATCATTGTAACGCAATGCACCGGTATGAGGGTTATCGTCATATGCCGCTGTTACAGAACGCACAATAACTGCCAAAGCACCGTATTTTGCAGCCATAGAAGCACCATTGCTGCGATATCTGACTGCATCGCCATAAGCACCTCTCAGCAAGGTTTTATTAAAGGGATAATTATAAAACACGATCTTACCTTTCACTTCATCTTTTCGCTGATTCAGTTCTTCAAAGTTTTTAACCTCAATAACCTTAGCCAGCACTCCTTTATCCCCTGTGCCAACCGAATTTCCTATAGCAAGTACATCAAATTCAGGATCAGCACTTCGCTTTCCGGTTCTGTACCCGGCATATTCTTTTTTACCCCTTACCCAATGAGGAACCATACATTGCTGTAAGTATGCTTTTTCTGCTCCTGCATCCTTCAGTACCTGCAAACCCCAGGCTTCGGCTTTATACATTCCTGCACTACCGCTTAACCGGGTGCCCACAGACTTGCACAATGTATATAAATTTTGCGGAGCTTTTCCGTTCAGTAATATCTCATCAGATATCTTCCTGATCATCACTGAATCATCCGATTGTGCAAAGGAAGAAGAGCAGGTTATGACTGAAAACAGGATAGCATTTATTATTCCTTTAATCATAAAGCGGGTTTGTGAACAAACTTACTGATAAAAAACCAATCCATGAATGGAAACCATGATGATTAATATTTCGCTAAATTGCGTTTCTATAGGTTTTCATTAAAACGGCTTCTTATGAATATAGGCATTGTGTGTTACCCTACTTTTGGCGGTAGCGGCGTGTTGGCAACAGAATTGGGCAAAGCCCTGGCCGATAAGGGCCATAATATACACTTCATCACTTACCAGCAACCCGTTCGCCTGAGCGGGTTTCATGCTAATATTTTTTATCATGAAGTAAGAGTTCCTACCTATCCTTTATTTGATTATCCACCTTACGAAACAGCATTGGCCAGTACTATGGTAGATGTTATATTAAACAATGATGTGGAACTGCTGCACGTGCATTATGCTATACCACATGCTGCTGCTGCTTATATGGCAAAGCAGATATTAGCTAAACAAGGAAAAAGAATCCCTGTAATTACCACATTACATGGTACAGACATTACACTTGTAGGCCGCGATAAAACCTATAGTCCTGTTGTAACTTTTTCGATGAATGAAAGTGATGCGCTTACAGCCGTTTCGGAAAACCTGAAAGAGGAGACCTTCAGAAACTTCAAGATCGAAAAAGAAATAGAAGTGATCCATAATTTTGTGGATGTAAAGCGCTTTCACAAACAACCGGTAGATGCATTCAGAAAATTAATATCGCCCAATGGTGAAAAAATAATTGTACATGCATCCAATTTCAGGAAAGTAAAGCGGGTGGAGGATGTGGTTGCCACTTTTCTGTTAATTCAGGAAAAAATGCCGGCTACCTTATTGTTATTGGGCGACGGGCCGGAAAGGTCACATATTGAAGCAAGTGCCAGAAAGTGTGAATCGCATAATAATATTAAATTCCTGGGTAAGCAGGAGCAAATGGAAGATATTTTACCTATTGCCGACCTGTTTTTACTTACCAGTGAATATGAAAGCTTTGGTTTGGCTGCCCTGGAAGCCATGGCTGCTGAAGTTCCTGTAATATCAACCAATGCCGGTGGATTGCCTGAAATTAACATTAACGGCTTCAGTGGCTTTATGAGTGATGTGGGAGATGTGGCTGATATGAGTAAAAATGCGTTGCATATTCTGCAGGATGATGCAACACTTCAAAAATTCAAGACCAATGCTTTGATACAGGCAAAAAAGTTCGATATTGAAAATATAGTTCCGCTGTACGAAGCGCTTTATAAAAAAGTGATCTGATCAATTATCTTTTCAACCATTTTTCCGGATCGATATTATTCCCCTTTGCATCATTGATGTACAGGTCGATTGCACCGGTTCCATCCAGGTTGGCTGCGGCTTTCCCTATAACCTGGCCAGTCTTTACATTCTGCCCGGTTTTAACTGCTACACTTCCTAAATTACTATAGGTACTGAAATACTCCCCATGCTGTACAATGATCACCTGCATATCTTCAATAAATACAACACTGGAAACCACACCATCAAAAATTGCTTTTACATTACTGCCGATATCTGTGGCAATAGTTGTACCGGTTACATTGATAATGGTACCACTCTGTAATTGATTATTACCAAAATGCAAAATAGGTATGCCTTTATCAACCGGCCATGGTAAAATACCTTTGTTCTTTTTGAAATTTTCATTCAATTCCCTGTTACCGGCATTCAGCAATACATTTTCAGGAGCTTTTACAGGTTCAGTTCTTTTGGTGGTGTTGGTAGTTATTACTTTTTCAGTATTGGTCTTTACCGGTGTGTTGTTTTTTAAAGCCGCCAGCCTTGCTGCTTCATCTTCATTAGATTTTTTTAATGCTGCTTTTCTTGCATCATCGGTTGCCTTTTTAATGGCTGCTGCAATAGCTTTTTCCACTTTTGCATTTTGCTTTTTAAAAGCAGTAAGCTGGTTATTTAATTCTTTTCCTTGCTTTTTAAGATCATTCACGATCCGGTCCTTTTCCATCTTCTGTGTTTCCAGCGCTGCAGCTTCCTTATCTTTTATCTGCAAAACCTCACTCTTTTTTTCTTTTATGCTGCCAAGTTCATTTAATTTCTGTTTACGTAATTCCTGTGTTCGTAATATATTCTCCCCCTGTTTTTCACGATAATCCCTGTAATATTTTAAATAAGCCACACGCTTAATGGCATCATTGAAACTTCCTGCCGAAAAAATGAAGGTCAGAAAATCATAATTATTTCTGTTCTTATAGGCATACACCATACTTTTGGCATATTCCTGCTTTAATGTATCCAGCAGTTTGTTATAACGGTTTATTTCACGCTGATTTGTACTAATATTATTATCAAGCAAATTAATATCCTTACTGATGTTCTCAATAAGGCGATTTTGCAGGTTCAGCTTATCATTGATCAGCTTCCATTGAACCAGGTTTTCCTTTGTTTTTGCCTTATTGCTATTCAGCAGCTTTTGTGTTTCATCCATCTCCTTTTTTAATTTTGCCCGTTGTTTTTCTAATTCTTCACGGGTTTCCTGTGCAAATACAGAAACGCTGAAAAAGGAGAAAATGGCTAAACTAAAAATGAATCTGATCATATTGAAATGTTGGTTTGTTCAAAAATACTATTCAGCATTTAAAAAGTATTTGCACTACTGGCATTGCCTTGTTACAAATAACGATTAGTTCTTTGTATAATTTTTAGGGATGTTAAAAGAAAGCGATAAATCTTTGTTAAACTCGTACTGTTTATAATTGAGCCTGATATCAAGCCTGTTCTTTTCGGATACAGTTATTTCCCTGTAGGTAGAGAAATTAAATCCTGATTTATTTTCATAATCAGCATACGTCAGATCAGCAGTACGGCTCCTGGCAATATCTACATCATCAAGTTTACTATGGGTCAAAAGATAATTATCAGATGACAATGTAAGCAGGTTTTTAAAATAACTGCCCACCATTGAAAACAGGATCTGGTTATCTGTTTTTTTATAATAAACAATGTTACTGTCAATAAAAACCGGGTTGCCCACCAAAAGGTCCTGCAGGGTTTTAAAATCAAAAGGTATTTCGGTTACTTCCTGTAAATAGTCCAGTGAGCGGTACTGTACTTCCCTGTCGAGTTTCTTTAAAATTATTACACTGTCCCGGGTAATCAGCACACGGTATGCTTCAATACTCAACAATGATGCAGTAACTGAAATCCATATAGCGCTGTCTTTCACTATGCGTACATTGGCAGTTACGTCCTGGTTTTTTCCTTTGCTATCCTGGTATTGAACCTTTATTTTAGCACTGAATGTTTTAAAATCAATATAATTCCGGTTAAGATTTTCTATTGTCCGCTTTACCATCATTATCGAATCTAACTTAGACTGATCTACGATTGTAACGGTGCTGCTGTCTTTTGGGGAAATGGCTTTATTAATCTGCTTTACAGTTTTACAACTGAACATTGAAAACATCACGGCAATTAACAAACCTGCTTTAACTGTATATTTCATTATTCGTTTTCTGTTTTTATTTACTGCCTGTATGTCCAAATCCTCCTTCGCCTCTATGAGAGTCGTTTAATTGTTCTACCAAAATCAATGCTGCCTTTTCTGTTTTTGCAATAACCATTTGGGCGATCCGATCCCCATGATTGATCACCTGTGTTGTATTGCCCAGGTTGACCAGTATTACTTTTAGCTCTCCCCTGTAATCAGAATCTACAGTACCTGGTGAATTCAGGCAGGTGATCCCCTGCTTCAGCGCCATTCCGCTTCTTGGTCTTATCTGTGCTTCATACCCATCTGGCAATTCAATAAACAAGCCGGTAGGCACCAGGCTTCGCTCCATTGGTTGTAAAGCTACAGGAGCAGCCAGGTTAGCCCTGATGTCCATACCTGCAGAACCAGCAGTAGCATATTCCGGTAAAGGGTTTGAAGATGTATTTACTACATTGACCTGAACTGTTTGCATAAAAGCAAAGTTAACTATGTAAAAAGTAAATTCAGCAATATCTGATTTAAGAAATATTTTTTAACGAATCAGCATTACTGTGCCCTGGTCATAGAATTTTCTGCCACTTTTGTTTGTATAATTCAGCATCCAGATATAAGATCCGTTTGGCATGTTCTTGCCTTTATAGGTGCCGTCCCATTTTTTATTGACATCATTACTACTGAAGATCAATTGGCCCCATTTGCTGTATACCTGCATCGAAAAATATTGAACAGAAGAGTAGTCAACAACTCCAAAAGTTTCATTCAGATTATCCTTATTGGGCGTAAAGGCAGATGGTATATAGATGTCACAATCTCCTGGTAAGACATTGATCGTATCAGAAGCTTCACAGGATTGCTGCGTTACTCTAACAAAATAGGTTCCTGTTTGATTAACACTGATGGAAGACGATGTTTCCCCTGTACTCCACAGATAGGTATCATAATTGGTATTGAGTGTTTTTAAAACAACAGGCTTATACCTGCAGATGGACGTATCTGCACCAAGACTAACCGTTGGATCTGGCCTTTTGATAACTTTCAGGGTATCTCTTAGTTTACAACCATTTTGCTCTATCTCAAGCCAATAGTCACCAAACCCACTGGTTGTTATTGTATCGCCCGTGTACCCTGTATTCCATAAATAATTGGCACCAAAAATATCTGCAACACCAATTTTCAATGATAATGCATTACAGGCAGATGTATCTGAACCTAAGAAAGATCCTGAGCTTGCAATCCATATTTTACGTTTAATTGTATCGTTTAATCCGGAGCAGTCAACTTTATAAACAATAAGCTGTACATCATAAAACCCCGGTGCAAGATAGTTATGTGAAGGCTGCAGAGATTGCGATAGGCCCATATCGCCAAAATTCCATTTAACTGAATCTATACCGCTTAACCGGTTGATTTTAAAACTTACATTAAGGTCTGCACAGTTTCCGGTTCGGCTAAAATCATATGGGTTTGCAGTTGTATCAAAATAGCTTTGTATAAAATTAGGTAACCCATAAAGAACAGGGCTGGAGCCCGGGCCGGTATAAATAATTTGCTTCAGGTTAAAATTACAGCCAGACCCATATATGTTGGGATTATTAATGGCTGATAAAAAAGTCGAATTCCAGTTAGCCATATAAATCTTCAGATCAGGACCTAATTGTAAAGCTCCGGCGAGAAAGTTTCCGTTTTTATTTACAATTTGCCTGGAAGCCATAATGGTTGCAACATTATTTGAAGTAATGTCAAACTGGTACAAAGTTGAAGTATCTGTGGAATAGTCATTTGATGACACATATAATAACTTTCCATCGGGTGAAAATTCGGCACCATATCCACCCAGAGAAACCAATGTACCATTTGGATGAATGACAACAGGATTGGAGAGTACTCCTGTTGTGTTATCAAAGTCTAACAATTCTACTGCATCATTGTCAAACGAATGTACAATGGCAAGTTTATTTCCTTTTGAAGAGAATTTTAAGGTACCCAGTTCATTGAGTTCATCGCCGTTAATAATGAGACCTGTGTTACTCACTATAGGGCTTGTACTTAATCCTGCAGCGCTAAGCAGGTAAGAATGATATTCATCGCTGTTCCATTTATGAACAACTATCCAGGTATCTTTATTGTTACAATGTTTTACTGCACCAAGCTTTTCAAATACCTTGTCTTCCACTATGATATTCTTACCTGCAGGATCAACTTCGCCAAGTCCGTTATCACCCTTGATGTTAACGATATTATATTGAAATTGCTGAAGAGACTCATTGGCTGCGCCAACTGTAAATACATAATATATACTGTCACTTCCCAGCAGCGGAACAATTACGGTATTATTGGTACTGCTGGTGCTGCCAGCAAGTGCTGTTCCGTTTTTCATTGTCAGATGCTGCCTGTTTACGATCTTCAGGCCATTTGTATAAAAAAGCAATTTTCCGTTATTATCTGCAATTGAAGCGGTTCCTTCAGGTGAAGTAGCATTTCCATCATTCAAAGCCTGTGGTGGACTTTGGTTAAAATCTATTCCTGCCCGATTCCCAAAATACCAGATATTACTTTGCTTTTGAGCAAAAACAAGATGTATCGTTACTAAAAAAGAAAATATTAAAATAGCTTTTTTCAAAAACTCCCATGTTTATTTTACTCCTAATAATACTGTTGCATAGGCTTTTAAGCCTTCTTCCCTGCCTACAAATCCCATCTTCTCTGTTGTTGTTGCTTTAACAGAAATATCCTCAACATGTACATGAACTATTTCAGCTATAGTTTGCTGCATTTGTGGTACATATGATTTTATTTTTGGTTCCTGGAGGCAAAGAGTACTGTCGATATTGATTACTCTGTATCCTTTTATATCTATCAGCTCAAAGCACTTTCTCAGCAAAATTTTACTATCAATATTTTTCAAACTTGCATCTGTATCCGGAAAATGGACCCCTATATCGCCCAAAGCAAGCGCACCTAACATGGCATCACAGATTGCGTGTAATAAAACATCTGCATCACTGTGCCCCAATGCGCCTTTGGTGTGTGGAATATTAACTCCTCCAATCCATAACTCCCTCCCGGATACTAACTGATGATAATCAACTCCTGAACCAATTCTATATGACATTGCTTTTTGTTATTGTGTAAATATCCACATTTTTAGTTGATTTCTAAAAACAAAAAAGCGTTCCGGGTTTACCGGAACGCCTTTCTACATGAAAAGACTTTTATTATTTTCCTGGCATTTCAAACACTAAACCAAAACGATAAGTGTTAGATAAAGGAATACGGCTTGTACCACTTCCTGGAGGGAAAACATAAGAGAAGTTCAGATTGGCAATGCTGTATTTAATTCCAGCTCCAACTGTAAAATATCTTCTGTTACCTTTATTTTTATTTTCGTAGAAATAACCTGCTCTGAAACCAAACTGGTTGTTGTACCAGTATTCAG
>JBJTMN010000048.1:0-5708 GCA_046070545.1 Ferruginibacter sp. | reverse complement strand
ATGCGAAGCCCCTAAGCCGCTTGCGTTATCACCATGAAAATACTCATAAAATAAAATGAGGTCTTTATTTTCGGGCAGGCCATAAAACCAGTTGGCATTGCCATGAACCGGGCGGTTTCCTGCTGCGTTTATGCTGAAAGGAGAAATTATTTTTTCAGCCAATGCATCACCAATTTCTTTCAGGTTTAATGAATTACCTGCTCCTGTAGGAAAGGACATTTTCAGAGAATCGCCGTAAAAAGCATGAAACTGGTAAAGCGAATGCACGAACAGGTAGTTTAACGGCATCCACACGGGTCCACGCCAGTTGCTGTTGCCTCCAAACATGCGGTTATCACTTTCGGCCGGCAGGTATGTTATTGAATGCATGGTTTGATCCAGCATTATTTCAAAAGGGTGTTCTTCATGATATTTAGACAAAGCCCTGATGCCGGCAGGCGAAAGAAATTCTTTTTCATCAAACATGATCGCCAGGATGTGCATCAGGCGTTCTTTGTCAATTAAAGAAACAAGCATATCGCCATTCTCTTTCACCTGTTCACAAAACGAATCTTTGTGGTGCATGATGCCATAGTCTCTTACATATTGCAGACGCTTTTTAAAATCGGGTAATTTCTCCAGCAATTCTTTTTTAATAATGGCCGAATCAAACAACACGCTAAGCCCCACAACTGACCGTACTTTTAAGGCAATGCTGCTCCCATCTTCCAGGTGCAACAGATCGTAAAAAAAATCATCCTCCTTATTCCATAATTTTTCATTCAGCGATTCGGATATCAGAATAAACTGCTCGTAAAACTTGGTAACAACATCTTCAAAACTATTATCGGTTTGTGCTATCTCCATCGCCATCTCCATCATGTTCAGCGCATACATGCCCATCCAGGCGGTTGCATCCACCTGCTCAAGTGAGCTGCCATCGGGTAAACCGCTACGGTCAATCACACCAATATTATCCAGGCCCAAAAATCCGCCGGAGAAAACATTGTTTGCATTGGCATCTTCCCGGTTTGCCCACCAGGTAAAATTTAAAAGCAGTTTCTGGAAGATGCGTTTTAAAAATTGGATATCCGATCTGCCATGTATATTCTGCTCCATGTGATACACCTGCATAGCTGCCCATGCTTCTATGGGAGGGTTTACATCACTGAAGTTCCACTCGTATGCCGGTATTTGCCCCTGCGGGTTCATATACCATTCCCTGCATAATAAGATCAGCTGGTTCTTTGCAAATTCGGGATCAACCATTGACAGGGGTATGCAATGAAAACAAAGATCCCAGGCTGCAAACCAGGGATACTCCCATTTATCAGGCATTGCCAGCACATCCGCGATCTTTAAATGTGCCCAGTTTGCATTTCTCCCATACAATCTTTGTTGTGGAGGATCTATATTATGTACATCTCCTTCCAGCCAGCGCTCTACATCATACTGGTAAAACTGTTTGCTCCAGAGCAAGCCTGCAAAAGCCTGCCGGTGAATGCTTGCCAGGTCTTCGGAAATATTTTCGGGCATTAAATTTTTGTAAAAATCGTCTGCTTCATTTTTTCTATCCGTGAAAACCCTTTCAAAACTTTCGTCAAACGGGCTTTGTAATGCTGCTTTACTTAACCGGAGTGTAATGCTTTGCGATTGTAACGATGAAAGTGATAATCGATATAAGGGTGAAAATTTAGTTCCGCTGGATTTACTTTTCAGTTGCTGAAGCAATCCCTGGTTGCTGCCGGCTAATGCATCATGAAAAGCATCTTTTACAAAAACGGATGCATTAGGTGTTCCGAAAACTTTTTCCGTATTGGTCTCATTTTCGGTCATCAGGGTTTCGGCAGTGGCAGCATAATAAAAATAATAGCTGCCCAATCTTTCATGCGTGGCTTTTACTACCGCAGTGTCCTGCATTTCCAAAACAGGCTTTTCAGCAGTATCTCCAAATAACCACCTGTTGCGAAACCACAGTGTTGGCAATAAAATCACTTCCGCAGTTTCGGCACCGCGGTTGGTAATATTGATACTGATACAAATATCTTCGCTGTTATTCTTTGCATAAACAACTTCAACATCAAAATATTTACTGTCGTTAAAAATGCCGGTATCCAGTAATTCAAATTCCCGTTCTGCCTTGGTGCGGTTAATATTTACAGAAACCAGTTCTTCATAAGGAAAGGCAGCTTGTGGGTACTTGTACAAATATTTCATGTAACTGTGCGTGGGCGTATTATCCAGGTAGTAGTACAGCTCCTTCACGTCTTCTCCATGATTACCCTCTGAGTTAGTTAATCCAAACAATCTTTCTTTTAAAATCTGATCTTTCCCATTCCACAAAGCAACCGCAAAACACAAGTTCTGGTGCATATCGCTAACGCCCGCAATTCCATCTTCGCCCCATCGGTACACCCTGCTGCGAGCCTGTGCATGACTAAAATAATTCCAGGCATCGCCACCGGCACTGTAATCTTCCCGTACAGTTCCCCATTGCCTCTCACTTAAGTAAGGCCCCCAGGTTTCCAATGGCACTTTTTTTTGTGCGTTGATATTTAACCTTTGCTGTTCTGCCGAATTATTTATTTTATTTCCCAATTATTTTTTGTTTGCTAATGGTTGTAAAATTATCCTCCTGTCGAAAAACCTTCAAACACTGTCATGCCGCCATCAATAAAAATACTGGCACCGGTTATATAGTCACTATCATCGCTGGCCAGGAATACAGCTAATTTACCAATATCTTCCGGAACACCTATCCTGTTGTATGGGATCAAAGTCATCAGGCTGTTGTATGCCTCGGGCGTTTGCCAGGCAGATTGGTTGATAGGTGTTTTTACAGCACCCGGACAAATACTGTTAACTCTTATTTTTTGATCGCCGTATTCCTGTGCCAAACTTTGCATTAACATTTTGATACCGCCTTTACTGGTTGCATAGTTGGCGTGTCCGCCCCAGGGAATCAATTCATGCACACTGCTCATGCAAATGATCTTTCCGCAGGCAACTGAGCGTTCAGCAACAATACCTCTTCTCAAAAATTCTCTTACTGCTTCTCTTGCACATAAGAACTGTCCGGTCAAATTCACATCAATTACCAGTTGCCATTGCGCCAGGGTCATTTCATGGAACTTTGCATCACGTTGAAGACCGGCGTTGTTTATTAAAATATCTACGGTTCCAAACTGATCAACGGTTTGTTTAAACATGCTGATTACCTGTTCTTCTTTACTCACATCTGCCTGTATGGCCACAGCTTGGCTGCCGAATGATCTTATCTTTTCAACGACTGCATCGGCTGCATCGGGGTTACTGACAAAGTTCACTACTACGCTGGCGCCAGCTTCGCCCAAAGCCATTGCAACGCCTTCACCAATGCCTGAATTGGCACCGGTTACAATGGCCGTTTGTCCGGTTAGTTTTTTCTCTGCCATAATTATTTGTATTTGATTTTATAAACAAGTATGATAACTGCAAACACCAGCGTTACAGCGTTGGCAATCATTACAGGCATATTATTGCTGAACAGTCCGAATAAAAACCAGGCCAGCGTACCCGATGCAAAAAGTGAGTACATAAATAAAGATATTCCTGCGGTATTCTTCGTTCGGATTGTTTTTAAAGCTTGTGGCAGAAAAGAGACGGTGGTTAAAAAGGCAGCCACAAAGCCTAAGGCAGTAATTAAATTCATAATGGAAAGATAAATAAGGATTTCCAAAACGGAAGCGGTTGAACTGATAATAAAACTTCAAAACTTTGCCGTTAACAATTAATAAACCAAACCTGCTTTTTATTTGAAAGGCAAAGAACGAATTGAAAATGATTGTAGCTTCACTCAAAATTAATTTCAATGAGAAAATTGTTCTTGCTACCTGTTGTGTTTTTTATTTTTAAATCTGCTGACGCCCAGCAATGCCGTTTTGAAAAAACAAACGGCCTGGAAAGCGCAACCTATTTTGAAGCTATTGACTGGTATAAGAATTTAGACAAAGCCTCCACTAAAGTATTGGTAAAAGAAATGGGCATGAGTGATGCCGGTTATCCTTTACACCTGGTGATGGTTAGTAACGATGGTAAGTTTGATGCAGCACAATGGCATAAGCAAAACAAAGCTGTGATACTCATCAACAATGGCATTCACCCCGGCGAGCCGGATGGTATTGATGCCAGTATGATGCTGGTGAGAGATATTGTGACCAATAAATTAAAGTTGCCAGATAATATTGCACTGGCAATTATACCTGTGTATAACATAGGCGGGTGCCTGAACCGAAATTCTTATTCAAGGGCTAACCAGAACGGGCCGCTGGAATATGGTTTCAGGGGCAATGCCCAAAACCTGGACCTGAACCGTGATTTTACAAAGAATGACAGCAAGGAATCAAAATCTTTCGTTCAGATCTTTCATTTACTTGATCCCGATATTTTAATTGACAATCATGTGAGCGATGGAGCCGATTACCAGCATGTAATGACATTGCTCACCACGCAGTATGATAAGCTGGGCGGCAGTTTGGGTGAATGGCTGAAAAATATTTTTGAGCCGCAACTATATAAAGGCATGACAGAAAAGAACTGGGACATGACCCCCTATGTAAATTTTGAAACAGAAACACCTGATAAAGGAATGGAAATGTTTTATGATCCTCCACGCTACTCATCAGGTTATGCAGCGCTGTTTCAAACAATAGGTTTTGTGCCGGAGACACATATGCTTAAGCCATACAAGCAAAGGGTTTTATCAACCTACGATCTTTCTAAAACCATTATGGAACAAGCTTCCATTTATGCAGTAGCAATTATTGCTCAGCGAAAAAAGGCAAGAGCGTCTGTAGCTGCAGCAACAGCATTTCCGCTAAAATGGAATATAGATACAACCAGATATTCCTTTATCACTTTTAAAGGTTACGAACAGGGTTTTAAACCCAGTGATGCAACGGGACTAAACAGGATGTTTTACGACAGGAGTAAACCTTTTACAAAACAAGTCAGGTTCTTCAATTCTTTTAACCCGATCGATAAGGTTACAGCTCCTTCAGCTTATATCATTCCACAAGGATGGTATGGCGTGATCGATCTGCTTAAACTGAATAATGTGCAGATGCAACAATTTAAAAATGATACACTGATCGATGTGGAAGCTTACCATATTGATGATTATAAAGCTTTACCAAGGCCTTACGAGAAGCATCACAAAAATTCAGGAGTAAAAGTTAGTGCCAGTAATCAAAAAATAAGATTTTTAAAAGGTGATTATATTATCTGGCTCAATCAGGATGCCAACCGTTACCTGGTAGAAATGCTGGAACCCATGGGCGATGACAGCTTTTTTGCCTGGAACTTTTTTGATGGCATTTTACAGCAAAAAGAGGGTTATAGCGACTACCGCTGGGATGACCTGGCTGCTGAAGTTTTGAAAAAAGACCCCGTTTTAAAGGCCAGGCTTGAAGAAAAGAAGAAGGCTGATGAGAAATTTGCGGCCAACGGGTCTGCCCAACTGGACTTTATTTATAAAAATTCGCCATATTATGAGCCGGGACATAACCGGTATCCGGTTTACAGGCTGAAGGTCAAATTAAGACCTAAAGTATTGATAATAAATGGATAATCTTCAAAATGGGTAAAGCTCAATAATAGTACAACCGATAAAGTGATTGCGCTGCTTCGACTTTGCTCAGCACAGGCTCCACGCTGATGCCATGATAAACCAAGGCTGGTATCAAAAAAAG
>JBJTMN010000047.1:0-6872 GCA_046070545.1 Ferruginibacter sp. | reverse complement strand
ACTACCTTAAAATAAAAGTATGAAAAATTCTTTTTACATACTTGCAATTTTAATTACAACCCTACTTGTAATTAATGCATGTAAACACGAAATTCCGGAAGCCATAACCGGCTCGCCGGCACCTGTACCAGGGGGTACGGGCGAAGTATGTTTCGAATCCCAGGTCCTTCCTCTTTTTCAAAGCAATTGTGCCAAATCGGGCTGCCATGATGCTGCCAGTCACCAGGATGATTATGTTTTTGACAGTTATGCCAACATCGTTAAAAAAGATGTTCGGCCGGGCAATGCAGCCAACTCAAAAGTGTATAAAGTACTGTTTGAGACCGGCAGCGATAAAATGCCCCCTGCTCCAAATCCCGATCTTACTTCAGAACAGAAGGCGCTGATTGGCCGGTGGATCAATGAAGGGGCCAGGAATACCAGTAACTGTACGGTTAACTGCGACAGCAGCCAGTTTAAGTTTGGAGCCAATATTACACCTATCTTAAGCAACTATTGCATTGGTTGCCACAGCGGAGCCAGTCCTTCAGGAGGTATTGACCTTAGCACTTACAACAATGTAAAGAATATGGCTGTAAGCGGAAGGCTGGTTGGTGCAGTAAGTCATGCGCCGGGTTATGCAGCCATGCCTAAAAATGCCAGCAAACTTAGTCCCTGCCAGATTGCCCAGATCAGGAAATGGGTAGATGCCGGCGCCCCTAATAATTAAAAATAATTTTCTGCACATGTTATTTAAAAGGACCACCGGTTTACTTACAGTTATCATACTCATGAGTAGTATTATAATAGTTTCCTTAAACAGTTGCTATTATGATAAGTCAGACCTGTTGTACCCGGATACTGCCTGCGACACGGCTGCTGTTAAATACAGCACATCGGTACTTCCGGTTTTAAGTTCATCCTGTATCACCTGCCATGGAGGTAGTACTCCTTCCGCAGGTATCAATCTTGATTCTTATACCGGCGTTAAACAACAGGTTGATAATGGCAGGTTATGGGGCGCTGTTTCGCATAACCCCAGTTATTCGCCCATGCCTAAAAACAGCACACAATTAAGTACTTGTAATCTGAACAAAATACGTATCTGGATAGCAGCAGGTGCCCCTAATAATTAACCATACTGACCAGGTAAAAACCTTAATAAACTTTAAATATATCATGAAGACACTTTTTCTGTTGATGGCAACTTCTCTTTTTTTAACTGGCAGCATTAAGGCCCAGAATTATGTCACTAAAAATGGCAAGATATCTTTCTTCTCAAAAACCGATATGGAAGATATCAGTGCAGTAAATAACCAGGCGGTAAGCGTTTTAACTCCCAAAACGGCTTCCATAGCTTTTTCTGTTTTGGTAAACGGTTTTCTTTTTAAGAAAGCATTGATGCAGGAGCACTTCAATGAAAACTATATGGAGAGTGCCAAATACCCCAAAGCCAGTTTTAAAGGAATCATTACTGATATAACAAAAGTAGATTTTACCAAAGATGGTTCATACAATGTAACTGTTACAGGAGATCTGAACATTCATAATGTTACCAATAAAGTAACTGTACCAGGAACTATATTGATCAAAGCCGGCAAAATATCAGCCAGTACTTCCTTTAAAGTAAAACTGGAGGACTACAAGATCTCGGTTCCCAAAATAGTGGAAGGCAATATTTCCAAAACCATTGAAATTAAGGTAGATTGTAATTACGAAGCCCGCTAATGATTAATTTTACACTAATGAAATTTTATAAAACAGCATTTCTTCTTTTTGCAATGCTGGTGGCTTGCAAAACCCATGCACAGGACACTACAGACCTGATGCGCCTGCTTGAAAAAGAAATGCCCCCTACCAGCGAAATGACTTTTTATACAACAGCCACTTTTAAAACCACCAGGCTGGTAAATGGCCATTCTGTAGAAAATGTTGCCAAGGGTGTATTGGATGTAAAAATATCGCACAGGTTTGGAAATATCAATGAAGGAGGATATGAACTGTTCGGGCTCGACAAAGCAACCATGCGCATGGGATTTGATTATGGTATTACCCGTTACCTGATGGTAGGCATTGGCAGAAGTACCTATCAAAAAACATACGACGGCTATTTTAAGCTTAAAATACTCAGGCAATCAAGAGGCAAAAGAAAAATGCCCATAACCTTAAGTTATGTTCCTACCATTGCTCTGAGAACATTAAAATACGAAGACCCGACCATAAAGAATTACTATAGTTCAAGACTCTCATATTCGCACCAGCTGATCATTGGCCGGAAATTTTCAGAAGGAACATCCTTGCAGCTGATGCCCACATTCATTCACCAGAACCTGGTTAAATCTGCAACCGACCCCAATGATATACTGGCAATAGGTATAGGCGGACGACAAAAAATTACCAAGCGCCTCAGTTTTAATTTTGAATATTATTACCAGATACCGGGTTATAAACTGGAGGGTAGCACTAACTCATTATCACTTGGTTTTGATATTGAAACAGGAGGCCATGTATTTCAGTTGCACTTCACCAACTCGCAGGGAATGAATGAGCGGTCATTTATTGCCGGCAATACGGGCAAATGGGAAAAAGGCGATATTCTTTTTGGTTTCAATATTTCCAGGGTATTTACCATTGGCAAAAAAGACTGACAGTACATTTTTTTATACAGGCATCGGGCAGATCTAAAAAACAGAAATTATACGAATAACATGCTCAAAAGGCTTTTGATACTTTTTCTTGCTTTAACCCTGCTTTCCTCTAATGCAGAAGCACCTCCGCTGTTGTATGGCGTCAACACTGGCACCATCACTTTCCGGTCTGATGCGCCACTTGAACTGGTAAAAGCAAGCAGCAACCAGTTAAAAGGTGTTTTTGATGCAGAAAAAAAACAATTTGCCTTTACCCTCAATGTAAATACATTCAAAGGATTTAACAGCCCGTTGCAGCAGGAACATTTTAATGAGAACTACCTTGAAAGCAACAAATTTCCCCGGGCATCGTTTGAAGGTAAAATAATTGAAGATGTAGACCTGAAAAAAAGCGGGTTTTACAATATCAGGGCCAAGGGAAACCTTACAGTACATGGTGTAACCCAGGAACGTATCATTAAATGTGAGTTGAACATTAAAAACAACATCGTAAGTATTAAATCAAATTTTACGGTATTACTGGCCGATCATAACATCACCATACCAAAGGTTGTTCACGAAAAGCTGGCATCTGAAATAAAAGTTGAAGTAAACGCTGAACTGATTGAGAAATAAACTAACAGTATCAAAACCGGTGATGAGCATTACGATGACCATCATCATGTGCTGTATGGCAGTGCTGGCCGGTCAGGCACAGGAACCGGGCAGCAAATCATTTAAGCTGCTGGACGACAACGAGCCCTTTAAAATAAACTGTTTATTTAAAACCTCCGAAGGCTATATCTATGCCGGAACAACCAACGGCCTCTATAGTTTTGATGGCATTAGTTTTAAAAAAAACAGTTTTGTAAGCCCCGGCATTAAAGACACAGTCACCGCAATTTTCCAGGATAATCAAAAACAACTCTGGACCGGTTTTAAGAGCGGTCATCTTGCCAAAAAAATAAATGGCCGCCTGGAATATTTTGAAATGGAAGAAGGGAACCCTAAAGTTGCCATCACTTCATTTATACAGGATAAACAAAACAACCTTTGGTTTGCCACCAATGGTGAGGGCATATATTATTTTGCCAATAACCACCTCTATCTTATTAATGCCGAAAACGGGTTAAGCGACCTGCATATACGTACACTTGCACTTGCTTCCAATGGCGATGTACTGGCAGCTACCGACCAGGGTATCAATATCTGCCGACTGGTTAATGGAAAAGCACAGGTAAAAGTTATAGGCCCCAAAAATGGCCTGCCCGATTACTATGTAACATCCATTGTTGCTGCAGGTAATAACAGTTTTTGGATAGGTATGCAGGAAAAAGGATTTTGTTTATACAATCACAGTACCGGGTTAATTACCATTCCGCAGGCCATGCAAAAATGGAATTACGGCCAGGTTAACGACCTGCTGGTTTCCCAAAAAAGTGTGTGGGTAGCCACCGATGAGTACGGATTGTTAAAGCAAAATGGATCAGATGCCCCGGTTGATATTGTAAATGCAGCTACAGGTATGCAGAATAAGATCAGTAATTTATTACAGGACAATGAAGGCAATATCTGGATGAGTACCAATACAGAACTGATCGCCATTGCCGGCAATAAAATAAAATTACTGCCTGTTTACCCTCCTGAAATTTTTGAAACCATTCACGCAACGCTTTGCGATTACCAGAACAATATCTGGATAAGCAGCAATACAGGCCTCATAAAATACAGTTTCATAAATGGCCGCTATGTAGAAAAAAAATACAGTTTTGGAGGCCTCAATAGTAAGACTGATATTGTTGGTCTATACCAGGATATTAACCACAATATATGGATCGCCACAATGGGCAAGGGCATCCTTATTCTAAATCCGGAAACAGGCCAGTCCCGCAGCCTCAACGAAAATCCACTTTTACAAAATGCAAGTATCCTGTCTGTAACAGGTCGTGGAAACACGGTTTGTGCTGCCGGCCTCGAAGGGGTTGCCATGATCTTCAACATTACTGAAAAAAATAAGAACATAACCGAAAAATACAGTTTTACAAACTACAACGATATTGAAAACGTAGGCAATAATTATATATACAATGTTTTCAAAGACTCACATGGAAGGATCTGGTTTGGCACAGATGGCAAAGGGATAACGGTTTTGGAAAACGGGAAACTTACCACTTACAATAAGACCAATGGGCTAAAGGATGATCATATTTACACTTTTACTGAGGATAAAGACGGAAACATCTGGTTCAATACCGAGGGTGCAGGCATTTATCGTTTTAATGGCAAAAATTTTAAAAACTATACTACCGCAGATGGTATCAGTGACCTGAAGATAACAGCGCTTAAGACCGGTCCGCTGGGTAATATCATCATGGTAAATAAAAAGGGGCTGGATATCCTGAATATAAAAACAGGCACCATATCCTACATTACCAATAAACAGGGCCTTAGTGAAGTAAGTACCGATATGGGCAGCGTATCACAGGATACAGCAGGCAATATTGTAATAACCACCCATAAGGGCATTGTCATTTACGCTCCGGTTGAAAACACTGTATATCAGCCCCGCACCATTATTGAAAATGTGCAGCTGTTTTTAACTGACGTTGATAAAAATGTACGTGCCAGCTACCGGTACGATCAAAACAGTTTCCAGTTCAATTTTACAGGCCTGTATTACAGTACACCGGATGAAGTGCATTACCAATATAAACTGGAAGGACTGGATTCTGCCTGGATACAGACACGTGACCGCAACGTAACATTTCCCAAGCTTCAGCCGGGAACATACAAATTCAAGGTAAGATCATCCCTGAATGAAAATTTTGATACTGCCGACGAAGCCACATACGAATTTGTAATTGAACAACCTATCTGGAAGCGGTTTTGGTTCATCAGCCTGTCTTTGCTGGTCTTTCTTGCATTGCTGTACTGGTATATGAAAAGAAGAGAAAAACAGGTAAAAAAAGTACAGCAGTTACAGCAGGAAAAGATCCAGTTCGAATTCCAGGTCTTACGCAACCAGGTAAACCCTCACTTTTTATTCAACAGTTTTAATACGCTCATTTCCTTTATTGAAGAAGACCCGGCCATGGCTGTTGATTATGTTGAAAAGCTATCCTCTTTTTTCAGGAATATTGTGAACTACCGCGACCAGGACGTGATAAGCCTGGAAGAAGAGATCGGAATCCTGAAAAACTATTTTTACCTGCAGCAAAAAAGACATGGGCAAAATCTTACTTTGAACATATCAATATCTGAAGAACAAAAAAAACTTATATTTATACCGCCGCTAACGCTTCAGCTTTTAATAGAAAATGCCATTAAGCACAATGCGGTATCTAAGGAAACACCGCTTGAAATAAAGATTTACCTGGAAAACAATGACAGGCTGGTAATAAAAAATAATATTAATCCCAAGGTTTCCAGAGAACCGGGCACAGGCACAGGCTTGCAGAACATTGTAAAAAGGTATAATTTGCTGAGTAACGAACCCGTGTCTGTTTTGAATGATGAAATTAATTTTACAGTAATTTTACCCGTCTTAAATAAAATAGATTAATGACCATACTAATTATCGAAGACGAAGAGCCCGCATACAGGCGTTTACAAAAAATGCTGAAGGAACTGGAGCCCGATCATATATTGCTTAACCAGATCGTGAGTGTATCCTCTGCCGTAAAATGGTTTAAAGAAAATGATGAACCCGACCTGGTCATTTCTGATATCCAGTTGTCTGATGGCATCAGTTTTGAGATCTTTAAACAGGTAAATCTTAAAAGCCCCGTTATTTTCACCACTGCCTACGATCAATACGCCATTGAAGCATTCAAGGTAAACAGTATCGATTACTTATTAAAACCGGTTAAAAAAGAAGAACTGGAAAAGGCGGTGGCCAAATTCAAGGCACTTGCCCCTGCAACAGCCGCCCCTTCCATAGATATCAATAAATTATTACAATCACTGCAGCCGGCCGGTACCGAGTATAAAAAACGTTTTGTGGTACGTTATGGCGAGCACATAAAGACTATTGACATTGAAGAAGTGGTTTATTTTTATACAGAAGACAAAGCTACTTTCCTTTGCACCAAAGATGCCCGCAGGTTTGTAGTAGATTTTAACCTGGATACACTTGAATCCATCCTTGACCCCAAAGTATTCTTCCGCATAAACAGGCAATATATCATCAGCATTCATTCCATCGCCGAAATGTTTGCCTATAGCAAAAGCAGGGTGCTCATCAAACTTAACCCTCCGTCAAAGCAC
>JBJTMN010000046.1:0-2181 GCA_046070545.1 Ferruginibacter sp. | reverse complement strand
CTGGGAACGGCGCTGGATGTGTATGGAAATATTAAACTGAACGACGGCATTCTTGACCTGGCAGGTAAAAACCTGACCTTGCGATCCAACGCAACCAACACCGCCACCATTGATAAACTGAATGCCGGTGGCACCAACCTGCTGAATGCAGGCAATGTAACAGCAGAGCGCTGGATACCGCTACGGCAAAATATAGCCAATGGTGGCCGGGCATACCGGGTATTGGGGTCCATTGTAAGTACCACTACCAGCATCAATGCCAACTGGCAGAATAATGAAACCAATACGGCTATCGGTACGAATATTAATAACAACAACCCGCTGTATGGAACCCAGATAACCGGTACCGGCGGCAGTGCCAATGGTTTTGATGTAACACAAACCAACGCCTCATCCCTGTATACATTTACCCCAGGCTCCAGTATTGCTGCTACACTGGCTTATCCGGCAGTAACCAATACCAATATAAATACTTTTGATGGCAAAACAGGTTATTTCCTGTACCTGCGGGGAGACCGGTCTATGAGTATGCAGATACCGTATAACCCCGCCGGTGGGATGCCTACCAGCTCTACCACTTTACGGGCCACGGGGGCGGTACAAAAAGGCCCGGTAAGTTTTACCATTTCGGGCACCGTGGGTGATTTTAGTCTTATCACCAATCCCTATCCGGCACCGCTTGACTGGCAGGCGGTATCTGACGCTACTCCCGGAATTGCTACTTCGTATTATATGTGGGATGCCAATATGGGTATCAGGGGCGCTTTTGTAACCGTACTTTATAGTGGCAGCAATGGCTCAGGTTCTGCAGCGGGCAGGTATATACAGCCCGGGGAAGCTTTCTTTGTGCAGTCGAACGGAGCCAGCACAGTTAACATGACCGAAGCCATGAAGGCAGTGGGTAATAATGATAATGGAATATTCAGGCATACCACATCCTTTGAATCTTTCAGTGTTGACCTGTACCTCACCGAGGCAAATAATGTTCGCCATACAGCCGATGGCATATTGGTGAGATACGATAACAGCTACAGTAGAGGTATTGATACAGATGATGCCGATGAGATCAATAACTGGAACGAGAATATTGCAGTGAGCAGGGCCGGAAGCCACCTGTCCTTAGAAAGCAGGCCGGTGATTATGAGCAGGGATACCATACTGCTGTTTATGAACAACATGCGGCAAACCGGCTATGAGCTGGTGTTTACACCATCTAAATTTACCAATACCGGCCTGAAGGCAGAACTGGTTGACCGTTTTTTAAATACCAGGACCTTACTGAGTGTAACAGACTCTTCGGTTGTTCCTTTTGCGATAACAAATGATCCTGCTTCTGCAGACAGCAACCGCTTTATGCTGGTATTCGGCCCGTTCAATCCACTGGCAACAGAGGTACTTACCATCAGGGCGCAGGCCGAAAACCGGCAGGGACAGGATGGTGTAAGAGTATACTGGACGGCCGGCACCGAGACCAATATGGACCGGTATGAAGTGGAAAGATCAACAGACGGTGTGCAGTTCAATAAACTGAATACAACAGCGGCCATTGGTAACAGTAATGTACCGGTAAATTATAACTGGCTGGATGCCAGCCCGCAACCGGGTATTAATTTTTACCGGGTAAAAGCCATAGACAGGAGCCCGGCGGTAAAATACAGTGCGGTTGTAAAAGTAAATACAGGTAATGCAGCGGGGGGCATCAGCATATATCCAAACCCGGTCACTGCCAAAATAGTTAATATAGCATTTGCAAAAATGGAAAAAGGTATTTACCGGTTACGGCTTATCAATGGCCTGGGACAGGTTGTATTGGTACAGCAGCTGGTACATGCAGGCGGCAATGTAGTGGCACCGGTAAAACTGACTGATGTGGCAGCAGGTATTTACCAGCTTGAAATAACTAAACCGAATAATTCAAAGATTGTAAAAGGATTGATCGTTACAGATTGATAAAATTATGTATCAGGTTGCAAAGTTGTCAGTTTGTACTGAGCTTGACGAAGTATTGTAGAAGACGGAAAAATTTTTAATGAAAAAAATGTTCATCATAGTACTGGTTTGTGCTGCGCAGCTTTGCCACTGCCGCCTGTATATTGGGCATGGCAAAGCTGCGCAGCACAAACCAGCACTATGATGAACATTTTTTTCATTAAAAATTTTTCCGTCTTCTACAATACTTCG
>JBJTMN010000045.1:0-4901 GCA_046070545.1 Ferruginibacter sp. | reverse complement strand
CCGAATCAAAACAATAAGCATGCAGAATCATAATTTGGGAAAACGCTCCGTGAAAACGGGGCGTTTTTTTGCCGAAATATTTAATCAATAGTCTTAAGCTTTGGTTTAATTTAGCATAATAAATTAACACATATGCAAACGAATCTGGGTACATTAACTCCAACAGCCTTATGGCAAAACTTTGACGCATTGAATGCCATACCCCGAGCCTCCAAAAAAGAAGAAGCGGTGATACAGTTCATGATGGACTTCGGAAATAAACTGAACCTGCCCACCAGCAAGGATGCCATCGGGAATGTGATCATAAAAAAGCCGGCTACTGCGGGTATGGAAAACAGGCAAACCGTTTGCCTGCAAAGCCATTTGGATATGGTGCACCAGAAAAATGCAGATACTGATTTTGATTTTGAAACCCAGGGCATTCATATGTTTATAGAAGATGACTGGGTAAAAGCAAAAGGAACCACTTTAGGCGCCGACAATGGGATAGGGGTTGCCTCTATCATGAGTTTGCTGGCTTCAACCGATATTCCACATCCTGCTCTGGAAGCGCTTTTTACCATTGATGAAGAAACGGGCATGACCGGTGCCCTGGGCTTACAGGGAGGCTTACTGGATGCTGCAATCCTATTGAACCTGGATACAGAAGATGATGATGAACTTACGATTGGCTGTGCCGGAGGTATCGATGTGAGCGCTGCCGGAAAATATGAAACAGCAAAAGTTGTTGCCGGGTCTGCCGGTTTCAGGATCACGGTAAAAGGTTTAACAGGCGGACATTCCGGCATGGATATTTATAAAGGCAGAGGCAATGCCAATAAATTGATCAGCCGGGTACTGTTGGCAGCCACAGCAAAAATGGAGTTGCAGGTAAGTATCATTGATGGTGGCGGTTTACGTAATGCCATACCCCGGGAAGCATTTGCTGATGTTGCTGTTCCTGCTGCCGATGCTTCCACGCTTATTGCATTGGTAGAACAGGAAGCAACAGTTCTGAAAAACGAATACCAGGATACGGATCCGAATCTGAATATCAGCATTGAAAAAATTGCTACACCCGAAACTGCTTTAGACAGTGCATTTCAGTTTAAATTATTAAGGACCCTCGCAGCCTGCCCCAATGGTATTTACCGCATGAGTCCGGCTATTGAAGGACTGGTGCAAACATCCAATAACCTGGCCAGGGTATTGGTAAAAGACGGGGAACTTACCATTCTATGCCTCACCCGCAGTTCGGTTGATAGTGAGAAGATGGATCTTGCAAAAACCATCTGTTACAATTTTGAACTGGCTGGCGCAACAGTATCCTTTGGTGGTTCCTATCCCGGTTGGGCGCCCAAACCCGAAGCTCCCATTGTAAGACTGATGAGCGAACTGTACAAGGAAATGTTTGGGGCCGAAGCCCATGTAAATGCCGTTCATGCCGGGCTGGAATGTGGCATACTGGGAACCAATTACCCGGATATGCAGATGATCTCCTTTGGCCCTAATATCCGGGGGGCGCATTCTCCTGATGAAAAAGTACAGATCAGTTCTGTACAAAAATACTGGCCTTATTTGCTAGAAACGCTGAAGCGGATACCGGTAAAAGAATAATAGATAAAAGATGCTATTTTTAATTTTCCCACAAAGGCACGAAGATCACAAAGCATTAATAATTAATGAAGATAAAATCCTTTGTGTTCCTGGCGGCTTTGTGGGAAATCCCTTTTGAAGCAATCTTTTTATTTGGCCTTATAATTTCTCAAACCTGGCCTGGAAGAACCTCAGGTATTTTGGTTCATAGATCATCCTCATTCCTTTAATGCTGTTCCTGCGTTCGTACACCCGTGCGGTTGATTCAGCGATCACATCCATGTGGGCCTGCGTGTAAACCCGGCGTGGAATGGTAAAGCGTACCAGTTCCAGTTTAGGATAATAATTTTCGCCGTTGGCTTTTCTGCCGGCCGAAACAACGCCTCTTTCCATGGTTCTTACGCCCGCATCCAGGTATACTTCGGAAGCCAGTGTTTGTGCCGGAAACTGATCCTGCTTTATATGCGGCAAAAACTTTTTGGCATCCACAAAAATGCCATGCCCGCCGATGGGCCTCACAATGGGAATCCCATAGTCTATCATTTTTTCTCCCAGGTAGATCACCTGGCCAACCCTGGCTTTAATATGATCATCACTCACACTTTCGCCAATACCAATGGCCATGGCTTCCATATCCCTGCCGGCCAGTCCGCCATAAGTATGCAACCCTTCATACACTACTACCATATTGCGGGCTTCTTCAAAAACATCCCAGTCGTTTACGGCCAGGAAGCCCCCGATATTTACTAAGGCATCTTTCTTTGCACTCATGGTGGCACCATCGGTATAACTGTTTATCTCTTTCACAATTTCTTTGATGCTTTTATGAGCATATCCTTTTTCCCGTTGCTGAATGAAGTAGGCATTCTCAGCAACCCTGGTCATATCGTGTATCACACGGATCTTATGTTTTTTTGTAAGTGCCCTCAGCTCTTTTAAATTTTGCATGCTGATGGGTTGGCCGCCGGCCATATTCACACTGGTGGCCATGCTCACATAAGGAATTTTTTCAGCCCCATATTTTTTGATCAGCCTTTCCAGTTTAACCAGGTCAACATTTCCTTTGAACGGAAAATCATTTTCGGGGTCATGGGCTTCATCAATAATGATATCTTCAAATTTTCCACCGGCCAGTTCCTGGTGCAGGCGGGTGGTGGTGAAGTACATATTGCCCGGAATGATATCGCCTTTCTTTATTAAAACCTTCGACAGAATATTTTCGGCTCCGCGGCCCTGGTGGGTTGGTACCAGGTACTTGTATCCATATACTTCCTGCACCACTTTTTCCAGGTGATAAAAATTACGGCTGCCTGCATAGGCTTCATCACCCATCATCATACCGGCCCACTGCCGGTCACTCATGGCCGAGGTGCCGCTGTCGGTCAGCAGGTCAATGTATACATCCTCCGACTTTAACAGGAAAGTATTGTAGCCCGCTTCCTTCAGGGCTTTTTTACGCTGGGCAGGGCTGGTCATTTTCAACAGCTCCACCATTTTAATTTTATAAGGTTCTGCCCAGCTGTGTTTTATATTTTTCATATGCTTGATTTTAGTATTGATCCTTTGTCATTTTTAATAATGGGCTAAAGCCCGGTTCAATTTTATTTCCTTTACCCCGTCTAAAGCCCGGGACAGGTTTCAAAACTGAGCAGACTCTGTTCATGCATATTTTCTTTGCCCGTTCCTGAGGCCTGGCTAATTTTCAAAACCGGGCCAGCCCATGTTCAGGTTTATGTCATAGCCCCGGCCTTCAGGCCGGGGTAACAAAATCATTTTTTATTGAGGGGCTTTAGCCCCTTGTACAGTATCCACTGATTTTAATTTTGCTGTAAAATGCCTCAATGTTGGCGCTTCTTCAATAATGGTCAATCCTTTTATTGCTGCACGTTTATTAAATACTTCAATGATCACTTCAGCCACATAATCAATATGACTTTGCGTATACACCCTTCGTGGAATGGCCAGTCGCACCAGTTCCAGTGCTGCGGGGATCAGTTTTCCCTTTTCATCATACTTACCAAACATCAGTGAACCGATCTCCACACTCCGTATGCCGCCATGCTCGTACAAAGCACCTACTAATGCCTGGCCTGGATATTGGTCAACCGGTATATGCGGTAAAAACTCATCGGCCACCAGGTAGACGGCATGTCCGCCGGCCGGCTGCATCACCGGTACCCCGGCTGCAATCAATTTATTGGTGAGGTATTCAATGCTGCGGATGCGGTATTGCAGGTAATGTTCGTCCATTACTTCGTTTAGCCCGATGGCAATGGCTTCCAGGTCGCGGCCGGCAAGGCCGCCATAGGTAGGAAAACCTTCAGTCATGATGAGCAGGTTGCGGCATTGCTGTGCCAGCGCTTCATTACGCATGGCCAGGAAGCCACCGATATTGGCAAACGCATCTTTCTTGGCACTCATGTTACAGCCTTCCGCATAAGAAAAAAGTTCCCGGACAATGTCCGGTATCATTTTATCCGCATAACCGGCTTCACGCTGTTTAATGAACCAGGCATTTTCTGCAAAACGGCAGGCATCAATAAAGAGTGGGATATGATTGGCTGCACAGATCTTTTTTACGTCTTTGATATTCTGCATACTTACCGGCTGTCCGCCACCCGAGTTATTGGTAACCGTTATGATGCAGAGCGGAATGTTTGCAGCGCCTTTTGCTTCAATGAATTTTTTCAATGCTTCGGTATCCATATTGCCTTTGAACGGTGCTGCAACGGTAGGATGTTTACCTGCTTCGCAAACCAGGTCACCGCCTTCGGCGCCGGAGAACTCAATCTTGGCACGGGTGGTATCAAAGAGGGTATTGCTTACAATATATTTCCCGGTGCCGCCGAGTATGCTGAAGAGTATCTTTTCGGCAGCCCTTCCCTGGTGTGTAGGAATTACAATGGGCATGCCGGTAATATCCTGAATCGTTTTTTCAAAACGAAAAAAACTGGGACTGCCGGCATAGGATTCATCACCCTGCATGATGCCGGCCCACTGGTTGCTGCTCATGGCGCTGGTGCCGCTGTCGGTCAGCAGATCGATAAGCACATCGTTTGAATGGATGAGGAAGGGATTATAAAATGCTTTTTCTAAAATGATCTTTCTCTCTGCTGCCGTATTAAAATAAATGGGTTCAACAGATTTTATGCGGAAGGGTTCTATGATGGTATGCATACAATAATTAATTGGATAAATAAATCAGGTTAAAGGATCACTGCCGCGGAAGGGCAGGGGATTCATCAGGAAGGACGACTGATTATATTTTTCCAGAGTTGCATGACGCAAAATTAGATTCCCGGAAGATGGCCAGGTATGATTTTCAT
>JBJTMN010000044.1:0-6140 GCA_046070545.1 Ferruginibacter sp. | reverse complement strand
CCAGGATCAAAGTGCCGGGTAAGGCTTCCATCAAAACTTTGGCAACCTCCTTTTTTGTCTGATAACTTTTACGCAGGTAAGGTACCTTGATGCCGAATTTAGTATCGCCACCAATAAAAAATCCTTTCAGCTGTTTCTTTTCAATATCGGCTTTACTGTGCATGCAAAGCGGTGAAACATCATTCACATACAACACAAACTGTTTCCATTTTGGCTGGTCCAGGTACAGATCGCTTCGGATATTATCCATGGTCTTTTTATCTCCGGTTTGTCCAACGATCATACGGGCCGGATCACCAAAACCCTGGAACATTATAAACACCAGTACTACTACGCCAAGCAGTACCAGCAAAGAATAGAAAGATTTTTTTAGTATGTAAGCCAAGGTTTATGTTGAACAGTGAAAATTATTTCAATGCTTTTTCCACATCACTTCCACCCCATTTATTTTTAACAACAGGACCATTCATCAGGTACAATGTTACATTATTACGGGCAGCTGTCTTTATAGCGGTGTAGTCACAGGTTAGTATTGTTAACTTATCAGGCTGATCAACGCCCAGATGGGCGTTTAGTGCAGTTGGATTGGCCGTAACAAAAAAGCAGGGTATCCCCTTTTTATGCATTTCATAGAATCTGTTGATCCATGTTGTATGTTTTGTATCCGGCAATTCCTGAACAAACAGCAAATAGTACGGTCCATCTTGGCTAAGAACTGCTTCTGTTGTATCATTATCACTTGTGGTCTTTAAGATAAAATCATTGATCAATGCTACATTGTTTTTCCCTTTCTCAACCAATACCTGTTTCCTGTCTACAAATTCCCAGGTACTGTCGGGCAGTGCATTCACTGCAAATTCTTTGGTTTCGCCGTTCTTTTTATAAACAAACTGGTAATCGTATTTATCCGGCACTGCATCTTTGGGCATTTTACGCAATTCCAGAATATTGTTTCCGACCTTAAAAGGAAGACAATCTTTCACAGGTAAATGGTTCAAAACGTACCATTGCAGTCCCAAAACAGCCACAAGGGAAATAATAAACAGGCTAACATTGACCGTGTTTGAAAAAAGCGGGTTTACATATTTTCTGCCAGAAAGGATCAGCAATACCAAAACCATAAGCACTATATCTTTTGTGAACGTTTGAATGGGCGTAAGGGGGATACAATCGCCAAAACAACCACAGGCCCTGATCTTTCCACTGAATAAAACATAGCTGGTAAGAAATGTAAAGAACAACATCAATAAAAGCAGCAGCCAGCTTACCATATTCTTCCTCCAGCCCAGCAACAGGGCAACTCCCAGGATTACTTCCAGGGTGATCATTAAAATGGAGAACATCAATGCCTGGCCGTTTAACCAGCTCATTAATCCGGGCATGATGCCGCTATTGGCCCATGCTTCAAAAAACTCCTGCATTTTATAGGCCAGCCCCAACGGATCGATGGCTTTTACCAGGCCGGAAAATATAAATAAAAAGCCCACTAAAACCCTTGCTATGTTTACTGCTGTTTTCATAAATCTGTTATTTGCTGTATGAACCAGGCTACTTGAAACATTCCTCCCTTTATGAACTATGCTTTTCTTCCTCAATTAATATAAGTCCGAATACAGCATAGTTAATGATGTCGTAAAAATTTGCATCGATCCCTTCGCTGATGATGGTCTTCCCTTTATTGATCAATATCTGCTTGATACGGAGGATTTTTGCCAGTATCAGGTCTACAAAGCTTTCCTGGCTCATTTCACGCCAGGCTTCCCCATAATCATGGTTCTTATCCAGCATCAGTTTTTTAGCAATATCAACCCTGGCATTATACAATTGCTCAACGGTTTCATATGGCAGGTCTTCCATTTCATCATCATGGATGTCAAGTTGTATCAGGCCAATAATGCCATAGTTCAGTATCCCTTTAAATTCACTGATGATATCATCACCTATCTTTTGTGTACCCATTTCCTGTATGGTGCGAATACGTTTGGCTTTTATGTAGATCTGGTCTGCAACTGAAATGGTACGGTACACCCTCCAGGAGGTTCCGTAATCTTTTGTTTTTTGTAAGAAAATCGTTTTACAGCTTTCAACAGCCGCATCATATTGCTGGTTCGTGTTCATGTATCAATTTGTAACTTGTGCTATATTTCATCAAAAATAATTGAAAAATATCTGATGTACAGCATAAACTGCAGGGGGAAAATTTTAAGCCTGGAAGATCCGGTAGTAATGGGTATCATCAATGCTACACCCGATTCGTTTTTTGAAGGCCATTTGAATAAACCTGCCATTGATATGGTGGCGCTGGCCGGTAAAATGATCCATGATGGAGCAGCTATACTGGATATCGGCGGATTGAGTACCAGGCCGGGCAGCAAACCCATTTCTGTTCAGGAAGAAACAGACAGGGTAATACCGGTAATAGAAAGTATTGTTTCTGCTTACCCCGGAATAATTGTATCCATTGACACTTACAACAGCCGTGTTGCCAGGGCGGCTGTGCAGGCAGGTGCCCATATCATTAATGATATCAGTGGCGGCAACCTGGATTCTGAAATGATAAATACAGTTTCTATACTGGGGGTTCCTTATATATGCATGCACATGCTGGGCACACCTGCAACCATGCAAGATCAGGCTGTTTATGATCATGTAGTAAAAGATGTCCTGGATTTTTTTATTACCAGAATTGAGACCTGTAGTAAGGCGGGTATAAAAGATATTATTATTGACCCTGGTTTTGGCTTTGCAAAAAATGCAGAACAGAATTTTCAGATACTGAAAGAACTGGCTGTATTAAAAATTACCGGTAAACCTATACTGGCCGGTTTATCAAGAAAGAGTACAATTTACAAAACACTGGGTATTACTGCAGCCGAAGCGTTGAACGGCACTACTGTATTGAATACAATAGCCTTGATGAACGGGGCTTCCATATTAAGGGTACATGATGTTAAAGAAGCCATGCAGACTATCAGGCTATACAATGCATATAAAAAAGCGCCCTGAACTTACTCAGGGCGCTTTATAAATTAAAAGATCATTGTCTTATTTACCTTTTTTCATTGTGTCAGCAGCTGCCGGGGCCTGGTTTTGTTGCTGCTGTTGCGCTTTACGCATCATTTCTTCCTGCATGGCCTGCATTTTAGCTATGTAGGCTTCTTCATTTTGAACGTCTACCACTTCAATATCAAATACCAGGTTTTCATTTGGTTTGATACTTTCTCCGTTCCCGCTTGGGCCATAACCCAAGGTAGAAGGGATATAAATGGTAGCTTTGGAACCTTTCTTAAGATGCATCAAAGCGTCAGTCCAGCCAACAATAATTCCACCCAGTTCTGAAATGCGGACTGCAAGCGGCTGCAAAGGCATGTCACCACGTTTAAACTTAGGATCTGTGTTAGAATCAAAAACCTTCGCGCTGTCTAATGTACGGCCTGTATAATTTACAAGCGCAACATCTTTACTGCTGATAATGTCTCCGGTTCCTTCTGTAGAAACAGCAATATAGGTTCCCCATTTGGTCTTTTGGGCCTTCACGTTATTCTTTGCCAGGTAACCTTCTATAAGCTTGCTGTCAGCATCCAGCTGCGATTTGTTAGAAGCAAGATTTTTTTCAATTTCTTCCATCTGTTTTTTGAAGATCCTTGGTTTTGCCAGGATGCTTTCGGCTTTGCCGGCACTGTCAGCCTGTTCCCTTGTTTCAAAGATATTCAGCAGCTTTACATGTATATAAATGTATTTCCCTTTTTTCATGTAATCGGGCATCACATTTTTTGGATCTTTAAACACAGTATCCGTCAGCAACCTGATAACGAGGCTGTCGCCCTTTCTCATTTGCTTAAGCACTTTAAAATATGCCAATGGGGTATTTACAGAATCTAAAACCTGTATCCTTGACATATATTCACGTGTATCACTTAATACCGTGTCTTTCGTTCCTGCATATACCTGCTTGATGTGGATCTGGATATAATTACCATATCCTACTTTTTGCCCGCTTCCGGAAGAAATGATCTTGTACTCAAGTCCGTCTCCTTTTTTAAAAGAACCGGTACAGGCACCTAATGCCAGCATACAAATTGCAGCCAAATAAATAAATTGCTTCATTGTGTTTATTTTATTTTATGTTTTTAAAATTGATAACTACTTAATTGTTCTTTATTCTCTTTAATGGCTTCTTTAAATTTCAGTACAACCTCTTCCAGGGGCTCTTTGTTAAAACCACCGGCAGCATTAAAATGCCCGCCACCATTAAAATATTTTCTTGCAAAAGTATTTACATCAAAGCCTCCTTTACTCCTGAATGAGCTTTTGCGTTCCTCTCCCCGGTCAATGATCACTGCAGCAAGCTTTATACCCTGGATACTAAGGCCGTAATTTACCAATCCTTCGGTATCGCCTGTTTTTACATTGTACTTTACCAGGTCGGCCTGTGTAATGCTCATCAGCACCGTATTGTATTCATAAAAAACCTCCATCCGGTTTGAAAGTACATGCCCTATAAAACGAAACCTGTTCTCCAGGAAATTATCGAATAATGCTTCGTGAACATGGCTATGTTCCAGTCCTCTCAGTTTTAATTCATACACCATTTTATGTACACTGGCCTTGGTAGACGGGAAACGGAATGATCCGGTATCCGTCATAACACCTGCATACAAACATTCACCGATCACGCTGTCTATTTTGTCAATATTCCCGGAGTCTGCAATGAGATCATAGACCATTTCAGCAGTTGAACTTTTATTTACATCACTGATCCCGTAAGCAAAATACTCAGTTTGTGGTTCCTGGTGATGATCGATCAATATCCTGTCACCGGTTGCCATTTTCAGCTTTTCTTCCATCCGTTTGGTCCGGCTCAGGATGTTGAAATCCAGGCAAAATATCCAGTCGGCCGCCTCAATCAAAGCATCTGCTTTTACAGGCTGACTTTCGTAGTCCAACACTTTATCACAACCCGGCATCCAGTTCAGAAAATCGGCCCAGTTAGTAGGTGATATCACAGTACAGCTATGACCGAACTGGTTCAGAAAATGATAAAGTCCCAGTGTTGATCCCATGGCATCACCATCAGGCTTCTGGTGCATGGTAATGACCACTTTTTTAGGCTGGTTCAGAACAGGGAATATGTTTTTGATGGCTTGCATAAAGGGCGCAAAAGTAGTATAAAACAGCGTATAAACCAATTGGATGATTCAGATTGCCGTTTGCAGCTTTCTGAATCACTAAAAGTGCTTTTTCATTTCAACCAGATAAATCTAAGATCGTAAATCTAAAATCTCCGATCCCTTCCTATCTTTGCGGCTCAAAAAACGAATAAAATGAGTAACAGAACTTTTACCATGATCAAACCCGATGCTACCCGTAAAGGAAATACCGGTGCAATTTTACAAATGATCAATGCTGCAGGTTTTCGCATTGTAGCTATGAAAATGACCAAATTAAGTAAGGAAAAAGCAGGAGAATTTTATGCAGTACATGCTGCAAGGCCTTTTTATGGCGAACTGGTTGACTTCATGAGCAGCGGCCCTATCACTGCAGCGATCCTTGAAAAAGACAATGCAGTGGAGGATTTTCGTAAACTGATCGGCTCTACCAATCCTGCAGAAGCTGCTGATGGAACCATTCGTAAGCTGTTTGCAGCCTCTATTGGCGAAAATGCGGTACACGGAAGTGACAGCAACGAAAATGCAGTAATTGAAGGTGATTTCTTTTTCAGTAAACTGGAGCAGTTTTAATACATCAATGCTACTATAATTGGCAATGCCCCTGTTTCCAGGGGCATTTGTTTAAATCAATCTCTTGGGGGTTGATTTTGTCTGAGAATAGAACGACAGAATACGGTTTTTATTGTAAACCCGTTTGTTTTCCTGATCCGGAATAAAAATTTTTCCATATTACAGGAATGGTATACGCTCTGAAGGGAAAGTTGTAGATTTGAATACCAGCGATCAGGGATCTAATCTTTGCAAAGCAAACTATATGAAGAATATCAAGTTAATTGAAGTGCCTTCTGAAATCGGAGCAGGAACAAGGGGGGCCAGTCTGGGTATTGAAGCTATTAAAATTGCCGCCCTGGATTTTATGAGCAATTTTTTTGTCCACTTCTATCTTTTCAGAAGGGAAGTGAACAAAAA
>JBJTMN010000043.1:0-4964 GCA_046070545.1 Ferruginibacter sp. | reverse complement strand
GAAAGCAGAAAAATACTGCGGGTAATTTTTTACGAGGTGTTCACCCAGCTGGTTACCAATGGCATCCGGCGCCAGTTTTAATGATTTAACCAGCGAAAACATCACCACAGTGTAATCTCCTTCAAATTCGGGTTTGGTCTGGTTTATCTGGAAATCCTTGTCTGTAAAGGATTGGTCATATAAAGCAGAGAGACTTTCAATGGTACTTTTCAGTAAAATATTAACGATTGACATGTGGCAAAGATAACAACTGTTTTGAGTTTCGGGTTTTGCGTTTTGTGTTGATCGTGTTTTGCACCAGCAGTTTCTTAACCCAAAACCTCAAACTCAAAACCCAAAACCCTTATCTTTGCGCTCTTTTTTACTATTATGATAAGTGCAAATAATATAACGCTGGCCTATGGTAAGCGGGTTTTGTTCGATGAAGTGAACATCAGTTTTACCAAGGGTAACTGTTACGGTATCATCGGTGCAAACGGCGCCGGTAAATCTACTTTTTTAAAGATCATCAGCGGCGAAATTGAGCCCAATAAGGGTACTATTGATATTACACCCGGCGAACGTATGGCGGTGTTGAACCAAAACCAGTTTGCGTTTGACGAGGAGACTGTATTGAATACCGTGCTGATGGGCCACAAAAAAATGTGGAAAGTGATGCAGGAAAAGGACGCTTTGTATGCCAAGGAAGATTTTAGCGAAGCCGACGGTATTAAGGCCGGCGACCTGGAACATGAATTTGGCGAAATGGGCGGATACACTGCCGAGAGCGATGCAGCTACATTATTAAGTGACCTGGGTGTAAAAGATGAACTGCACCAGATGCTGATGAAAGACATTGCTGCCAATATTAAAGTAAGGGTATTGCTGGCGCAGGCCATTTTTGGCAATCCCGATATTTTATTACTGGATGAGCCTACCAATAACCTGGATGTGGAAACCATCAGCTGGCTGGAGAATTTTTTAGCCGATTACCAGAACATCGTACTGGTGGTAAGTCACGATCGTCACTTTCTGGATGCAGTTTGTACACACGTAGCGGATGTGGACAGGAGCAAGATCAAAGTATACACCGGTAACTATAGTTTCTGGTACGAGAGTTCTCAACTGGCGGCCAGGCAGATGAGTGATAAGAACAAGAAGATGGAAGACAAGCGTAAAGACCTGCTTGAATTCATTGCCCGCTTTAGTGCAAATGCCTCTAAAAGTAAACAGGCCACTTCCCGTAAAAAAGCTTTGGAAAAACTGGTTATTGAAGAGATACAACCCAGTAACAGGAAATACCCCGGCATTATTTTTAAGCAGGACCGGGAAGTGGGTAACGAGATACTGAAGGTTGATAATCTTAAACTACATAACGAAGGCAAAATCATTTTCGACAGAATAAAATTTGATGTACAGAAAGGTGATAAGATTGCTTTCCTTAGTCGTGACCCTATTGCACTGACCAGCTTTTTTGAAGTGATCAATGGACGCATGAAAGCCGACAGCGGAACCTACGAATGGGGTACAACCGTTACCACCGCTTATTTACCGAATGATAACAGCGAATATTTTGAAGGCAGCCAGCTGAACCTGATGGATTGGCTTCGTCAATATGTGCCACCGGGCACCAAGGATGTGGACGAGGATTTCTTACGCGGCTTCCTGGGCAAAATGCTTTTCAGCGGCGATGAGATCTTAAAGAAGACCAATGTATTGAGCGGGGGAGAAAAAGTTCGCTGCATGATCAGCAAGATGATGCTGCAGAACCCCAATGTGCTGATACTGGATGAACCCACCAACCACCTTGACCTGGAGAGTATCATTTCTTTCAACGATAATATGGTGGCCTATAACAGTGTTATTTTATTTACCACGCACGATCACCAGTTTATGCAAACGGTGGCCAACCGTATCATTGAGCTTACACCAAAAGGTATGATCGATAAGCTGATGACCTACGATGAATACCTGTTGGATGAAAGGGTGAAGGAGGCGAGGGCGGAACTATATGCATAATGTGCTAATATGCTAATACTGCTAATGTGCTGATTTTTTTAATTTAAAAAGTTTACCTGATTAAAAACAGCCAGTGATGTAAAGAATTAGCAGGTTAGCACATCAGCTAATTAGCTAATTAAATTTTATGTCCAAAGACAAGATCATAGCATTCATCGATTTTTTTTATCCGCCGTTCCGCAGGTTCATGCCGGAGCAAACATTCCGTTATGCGGCCTGTGGCGGTGCCAATACCGTATTAGGACTGGCGCTTTTTAAAATTTTACTGGTCTTTGTTTTTAAATACGAAAATGTAGAACTTGGATTTTATACACTGAAGCCACACAACGCAGCACTCTTCATTTCTTTCTGCGTAAATTTTGCCGTTGGATTTTTATTGATGCGCTACGTGGTGTTTGTAGATTCTAATTTGAGGGGAAGGATACAGCTTTTCAGGTACGGGTTATCATTCGTATTTAACCTTGCACTTAACTATTTTATTCTGAAGATCTTTGTAGAGATGTTTGGCTGGTGGCCGTTCTTAAGCCAGTGCCTTACTACCGTTATCATTGTTACGATCAGCTATTTAAGCCAGAAGCATTTTTCTTTCAAAACCAGGGCAAATAATGAACAAGGAACAAGGAATGTTGAATAACGAAGTTTTTTCAACTAATAACACCTAACTTTTTATAGTCTTCCCTCACCGGTGTAAACACATCAATTACCTTACAGGCAGTTACCGCTTTGGCACCATGTAACACATTGGAAGCAATGAAAGCGCCCATGCCCGGCAAAAGCAATTGCGTTTCTCCATTCAAGGTAAATTCCATTTCTCCTTCCAGTACGTATGTCCATTGCTCATGCGGGTGACTATGTATGGGGGCAATTACACCGGCTTCCAGTGTTACACATCCAAATGTTGACTTTGACGAATGCTCCATGGCGCTGTGTATGCCCGGGAATATGGTTGCTTTATTTTTTGTATTATAGTTGATGAATGACATAAAAATTGCTTAAGTATTTCAAATGTAATTCCTAATTCTCAATTCCTAATTCCTAATTCTTTAATTTCGTGCATATTTAAAACAAACCATGTATTTCTATTTGCTCTACATCGATCCCGGAAGCGGCAGCTATATCCTGCAGATGATCATTGCTGCAGTACTGGGAGTTAGTTTTTTCTTTAAAAATTTCTGGCTGGGTATAAAAGCATTTTTCACCGGTAAAAAAGCAAAGAAGGAAGAAGAGAAAGACCAGGCTGAATAATTAAGTAAATCAATTCTATAGTACATGCAATCCCATCCTGCTTCATATAGAGATACCAGCGGTTTTGTTTTTAAGCAGGACGGTACGGTTTACCGCTATATACATCCACGCTATGAATTACATTATACAAAACTGATGAGCAGCGGCCTGTATGATGAACTGGTAAAACGCAAGCAACTCATCTCACATACCGAAATTACAGAAACAGGCAGCTTCGGTTTTTCTGAAGGCAGGGTATTGTTGCCCGAACAGATATCCTTTATCAGCTATCCATACGAATGGAGTTTTGATATGTGGAAAGATGCAGCCCTGCTTACCCTGCAGATCGCATCTGCATCTTTGCAAAAAGGGATGATACTGAAGGATGCCACCCCCTTCAACATACAGTTTTACAAAGGCAGGCCTGTATTTATTGATACACTTTCTTTTGAGAATTACGAACCGGGAAGATCCTGGGTGGCCTACCGCCAGTTCTGCGAGTGTTTCCTGGCGCCACTGTTGCTGATGCATTATTGCCATCCGGATACCGGTAAGCTTTTTACCGCTTATCCCAACGGCATTCCCATGCAACTGCTGGTAAGCCTGTTACCCAAAAGATCGAAGTGGAACATGAATACCTTTTTACACGTTCACCTGCAGGCAAAATTTTCGGCGAAACAAAATAAAAAAACGGCTTCGGCAAACAATTTCTCCCAACAAAAACTGGAGCTGTTATTAAAGGGGCTGGAAAGTTTTGTGCAGAAAATAACAGCCAAAAATGTAAAGACAACCTGGGATGATTATTATACCGATACCATTTTGGGCGATGATTATCTGAAAACAAAAACAAGCATAGTACAGTCCTTCTGCAACTTTATCGATTACAAAACCGTAATAGACCTGGGGGCCAACGACGGGCATTTCAGTTTGCTTTTTAACGATACCAAAGAAGTGATTGCCACCGATGCAGATACCAATTGCATAAACGATCTGTATCTCAAAATAAAGAAAGAGAAAAAGTATCATATTTTGCCGCTGGTGAATGACCTTACCACACCATCACCGGCCATTGGTTGGAACAATACTGAAAGGGAATCCATTACATCCCGCTTACAAGCCGACCTGGTGCTGGCACTGGCGCTGGTACATCACCTGGTCATTGCTGCTAATGTGCCGCTGCGTTTATTGGCAGACTGGCTTTATCCAATAGCACCGCATCTCATCATTGAATTTGTGCCTAAGGATGATGAGAAAGTTAAGCAACTGCTGCAGCACCGAACCGATATTTTTGATGACTACAGCCTGGATAATTTCCGCTCCGTTTTTGCAGAAAAATATACAATAGTGAGGGAAGAAAAAGCAGGTAATACCAACCGCGTTTTATTTTTAATGATCCGCAAATAATGAAGCTGTTCAGAAAAATACCATTCTTCCTGGTACTATTGGCCCTGTTCTTTTGCCTGCATGGCAGTACAGAGAATTTTGGATTCATACATTTTACCGAAGTGCTGTATCCCGGATTGTTTATTGTTGCAGGCATCATGTTGCTGACCGGCATTCTTTTCCTGTTTACCAGTAATTGGCTGCATGCTTCCCTCATTGCTTTTTTCATTAGCCTATGGTATTTGTTCTTTGGTGCTTTACACGACCTGGTTAAAAGCACCCCTTCACTCTCTTTTTTAAAGACTTATCCAGTAATGGTAACCTTGCTGTTATTGTTAACCGTTGCCTGGATACTGATA
>JBJTMN010000042.1:0-10518 GCA_046070545.1 Ferruginibacter sp. | reverse complement strand
AAGAAGCCGCAAAATTACGGGCTTCGCCGTCGCTTTCAAAATATTCCTGCAGGGTTGGTTTTTCAATGAAAGTAACATTTGCCATGGTTTTTTCTACCATAGCTGTCATATCCAAAAACCCGATACGGTTGCGCAGGAAGGCCCACACGGCGATTTCATTGGCAGCATTGAGTATGCAGGGCATATTACCGGCCTTATTTAAAGCTTCCATGGCCAGCGACAGATTTCTGAAAGTTTTAACATCCGGTTCCTCAAAATTGAGGGCGGGATATTTTTTGAAAGGCAGCCGTGGAAAATCGTTCTTTATTCGTCCGGGAAAAGCCATGGCATATTGAATAGGTAGCTTCATATCGGGTAGCCCCATCTGGGCTTTTACACTGCCATCTTCAAACTGAACCATGCTGTGTATGATACTTTGCGGATGTATCACTACTTCGATCTGGTCGGGTCGTAAATTAAAAAGCCATTTGGCCTCGATCATCTCAAGGCCTTTATTCATAAGGGTTGCAGAGTCGATGGATATTTTGGCACCCATACTCCAGTTGGGATGCTGGAGTGCATGATCTCGTTTTACATTTACCAGGAAGTTGGGTTTTTTGCCCAAAAAAGGACCACCGCTTGCTGTAAGAATGATCTTTTCGATCGGGTTTCTTGCTTCACCAACGAGGCATTGAAAAATGGCCGAATGTTCGCTGTCAACAGGTATGATAGGCGCCCGCTTTTCAATAGCCTTTTGCATTACAATATCACCTGCAACAACCAATGTTTCTTTATTGGCAAGCCCTACCGATTTACCTTTTTCAACTGCCTTTAAAGTTGGTTTTAATCCGGCAAAACCAACAATACCGGCGATCATCATATCGTAAGTATCAAAATCTGCCACTTCCACCAATGCATCTTCCCCTGCAAAAACCTTAATGTCGGTTGATGATAAAGCCTCTTTGAGCTTTTGATAACGGTTCTCATCGCCAATTACAACAGCATTAGGCCTGAATTCCAGTGCCTGTGTGATCAGGAGCTCATCATTGGTCTGAGCAGTTAATATCTCAACTTCAAATAAATGGCTATTGGCCCTGATAACTTCAAGTGCCTGTGTACCTATTGAACCGGTAGAACCAAATATAGCAATGCGTTTTTTTGTAGACTGATCGGCCATTATAATAGAAAATTGCGACAAATCTAACTTAATAATTGTTGCAACGCAATTTTCACTTTGCTAAAATTGAATTTTTGTATAATATCATCCATCATTGCCTGAATATCTTCATTGCACAAATTACCAATGGAACCCTGGTGCGTATGGACCGGCGAAGTTGAATGAGTGAAGTTTCCGGTTTCAATATCTGCACCTACTTTTTTATAAGCGTCTCTGAAAGGCATCCCCTGCAGTACCAGTTTATTCACTTCTTCCACGCTAAAAAGAAAGGTATATTTTTCATCCCGGAGCAGATTCCTTTTTACTTCAATATTACTCAACATGAGGCCGGTCATTTCCAGGCAATCATTCAGATTTTCAAAAGCTGGTAAAATATGTTCTTTGATCAACTGCAGATCACGATGGTAGCCCGAAGGCAGGTTGGTGGTCATGAGCATGATCTCGTTCGGTAAAGCCTGTATCCGATTGCAATGAGCGCGTATCAGTTCAAATACATCCGGATTTTTTTTATGCGGCATGATGCTGCTGCCGGTTGTCAGTTCATCACGGAAAGAAATGAACCCGAAATTCTGGTTTAAATACAGGCAGGCATCCATACTTAATTTTGCCAATGTAGCAGCAATATTGGCCAATGCAGATGCAACTATCCGCTCCGTTTTACCCCTGCCCATTTGTGCATATACCACATTGTAATTCAGATCGTCAAATCCCAGCAGGTCTGTTGTCATTTTCCGGTTGATGGGAAATGAAGAACCATATCCCGCTGCAGACCCCAGGGGATTTTTATTTACAACCCGGTAAGCTGATTCCATGGTGATGAGATCATCAACCAGGCTTTCGGCATAGGCGCCAAACCACAAACCAAAAGAGGATGGCATAGCAAGCTGAAGATGCGTGTAACCGGGCAACAGATCGCCTTTATATTTTTCACTCTGTGTTATTAATAAATCAAAAAGTGTTCTTGTATTGATAACAGTCTTTTCGATCTCCGCCCTTAAAAATAATTTAAGATCAACAAGAACCTGGTCATTGCGGCTTCTGGCGCTGTGGATCTTTTTGCCAACATCACCGAGCTTTTGCGTTAACATCAATTCCACCTGCGAATGAATGTCCTCTACCCCATCATTTAATCTGAAACTGGTCTCATGCACCTGGCGGTAAATATTTTTTAGCTCAGTCTCCAGCTGGTTTAATTCTTCCTTTGATAAGAGCCCGACTGATTCAAGCATTTTTGTATGAGCCAGTGATCCCAACACATCAAAAGGCGCCAGGTAAATATCCAGATCCCTGTCATTGCCTACAGTAAACTTTTCAACTTGTGCTAATGACGATTTATCTTTTTGCCAGAGTTTCATTTGAGTTTTAAGTATTAAGTTTTAAGTACTAAGTTTTAAGTCTCACCTTTTAAGCATTAAGTTTTAGGTACTAAGTTCAATCCTATCTTCACACACGTACCACTTAAAACTTATTACTTTCTAAAACTACCTGCTCCACTATTTTTATGTAAGTGTCTATTCCTTCTTCAATCTCCTTCAAATAAATAAACTCATCAGCTGTATGGCTTCTGGCACTGTCACCAGGACCGCATTTCAATACCGGTACCGGTATGAGGGCAGCATCTGAAGTAGTGGGAGAACCATAAGTCTGTTTGCCTAATTTAACGCCTGCCAGCACAAGTGGATGATCTTTCTCAATTTTTGATGAACGCAGGCGCATGCTTCTTGGTTTTATCTCAGCTTGAACATATTGTTTAATCGTCTCCAGTATTTCCTCATGTGTATATGCATCTGTAACTCTTATATCTACAATAAAACTGCAGAGAGCCGGCACTACATTGTGTGCTTTATTTTCAGTATTGATGGATGTAACCGACATTTTTACCGGCCCTAATGTTTCCGAAACTTTTGGGAACCGGTATGTTTGAAACCAGTTGATATCTTTTACCGCCTTATAAATGGCGTTCTCACCTTCTTCCCTGGCTGCATGGCCGGCTATACCCGTTGCTGTGCAATCCAGTACCAGCAGCCCCTTTTCAGCAACAGCTAAATTAGTAAGGGTTGGTTCTCCTACAATGGCAAAATCAATTTCAGGTAGTGATGACAGGATACTTTCTATTCCGTTATTTCCGCTGATCTCTTCCTCTGCTGTTGCTGCAATAACAATATTGTATTTCAGATCATCCTTTTCATAAAAATGCAAGAATGCGGTGATCAGGCTTACCAGGCAGCCGCCTGCATCGTTGCTACCCAATCCGAATAGTTTGCCATCTTTGATGGTTGGCGAAAAAGGATCCCTTGTGTACTGAGCATTGGGTTTTACGGTATCGTGATGAGAGTTAAGTAAGATGGTTGGTTTATTTACATCAAAATACTTATTAACGCACCACACATTATTCAACAAACGGTTTGATGAAATATTTTTTTGGCTGAAGAACTGTTCTATGACACCTGCAGTCTTATCTTCTTCCTTGCTAAAAGAAGGGGTAGCTATCAGCTTTTGCAATAGCTCCAAGGCATCCTGGTATGATCTATTTTCTATCACGGTTTTATTAAAGTGCCGACTGTGTTTTCTGTAATATTCTGCAGCAGGTCATTTGCATCACCGATCAGTACCTCGTTAACTCCACTGTTGATAGCCGCAAAAGCATTTTCAATTTTAGGAAGTATACCATCTGCCAGTTTCTTATCATCCAGTAGTTGCTGGTATTTTTCTTTGTTAATGAGTGTAATGACTGAATTTTCATCTGCTGCATTTTCCAATACGCCTTTCTTTTCAAAACAATAGATCAGTCTTACCTCATATACGCCGGATAAAGCAACAGCGAGTGATGATGCAATGGTATCAGCATTCGTGTTTAAAAGTTGCCCGTTGCCATCATGCGTTAGAGGAGCCACAACAGGCACCAGTTTGTTATCCAGGAAAGATTTTAAACTGCTGACTCCTACTTCATCATTTTTTATATCCCCAACAAAACCATAATCAATTTCTTTGACAGGCCTTTTTACCGCAGGAATAATATTGGCATCTGCTCCTGTTAAACCTATCGCATTGCATTGCAATGACTGTAATGCCGCTACCAGTTTTTTATTGATGAGCCCGCCATAAACCATGGTCACCAGGCCGATCGTAGCTGCATCTGTTATCCTTCTGCCATTCATATAGTTAGGTTCTACTCCCAATTGTTTACCGATAGAAGTAGCTATTTTACCGCCACCATGTACCAGTATTTTATTCCCTTCAACAGCAGCAAATCTATTAAGGAATGATACCAATGCTGCTTCGTCATCAAGTACATTGCCACCAATTTTAATAACAAATAGTTTTTCCATTACATCGCTTTAATAATGTCACTTAAAACTGCCTGTGCAGCCCAAACCCGGTTTCCTGCCTGCAGGGTGACCAGGCTGTTGCTGCTGTCCAGTACCTCATCACTCAGCTCTACATTACGCCGTACCGGAAGACAATGCATCAATTTAGCATTATTGGTCATTGCCAGTTTATTATTGGTCAGCATCCAGTCTGAATCATTCGAAATTACCTTTCCGTAGTCATTAAAACTACTCCAGTTCTTGACATATACATAATCAGCATTTTTCAATGCTTCGTCCTGGTCGGTAATTATTGTCGCATTTTTTGTGAACGCTTCATCCAGTTCATACCCCCGGGGATGGGTAATTACAAAATCTGCTTCACCCCAGGCTCCTATCCATTGTGCAAAAGAGTTTGCTACGCATTGAGGCAAAGCCTTTACATGCGGCGCCCAGCTCAATACAACTTTTGGCTTCGTTATACCTGGACAGGTTTCTTTTATGGTAATTACATCTGTAAGACTTTGCAATGGATGTAAGGTTGCACTCTCCAGGCTCACGATCGGTACGCCTGCATATTGTACAAACTGGCTGATCACGGTTTCTGCATAATCTTCTTCCCGGCTTTTTAATAGCGGAAATGTGCGGATGCACAAAATATCAAAATATTGTCCCAGTACCGGCGCCGCATCTTTGATATGCTCAACCGTTGTTCCATTCATGATGGCACCTTCTGCAAATTCCAGGGCCCAGCCTTCTTTATCCACATTAAAAACGATGGCTTCCATTCCCAGGTTGGCAGCTGCTACCTGTGTGCTCAACCTGGTACGCAGGGATGGATTTAAAAATAACAGGCCGATCCTTTTACCTGCACCCAGTTGTTTATCTGCAAACGGATTGGCTTTATATTTTAATGCCTGATCAACCAGTGCATTTATATCATCAACATCATTTACAGAGATAAAATTTGTCATCAGCCTAATTCGGTTTTAATTGCCTGTAAAAAAATATCCGCTTCAGTTTTGGTAATATTCAACGCTGGTAAAAGCCTGATCACATTTGGCTTTGCTTCGCCGGTGAAAATCTTATGCTTGAACAGTAAATTCTTTTTAACCATGTTCAGTTCATCCGGCAGGTCAATGCCGATCATCAATCCCCTTCCCCGCACTTCTTTTATGTTGGGCAATTTCTTTAATTCAGTGGTAAGATAATCACCCACCGTTTTTGCATTGTTGAGCAGATCTTCTTTTTCAATTACTTCTAACACAGCCAATGCTGCAGCGCAGGCTAAATGGTTACCGCCAAAAGTAGTACCCAGCATAAAATGCTTTGGCTGGATTTTAGGTGCGATGGAAATAGCTCCAATTGGAAATCCGTTCCCCATGCCCTTTGCCATGGTATAAATATCTGCATCAACCCCTGCAAAATCATGCGAATAAAATTTGCCGCTTCTTCCATATCCACATTGAACTGAATCGGCTATAAATACGGCATCGTGTTCATCACAAAGGCTTCTTATTTTTTGCAGAAAACCATCGCTGGCAACATTAATACCGCCTACACCCTGTATCCCTTCAATAATAACAGATGATATTTCATTTTGCTTAAACGCTGATTCCAGCGCAGCTTCATCATTAAACGGAAGAAAGATCACATTATCTGTTTCGTTAACCGGCGCAACTATATTTGGATTATCAGTTGCAGCCACTGCCAAAGATGTTCTTCCATGAAATGCTTGTTTAAAAGCAATGATCTTCTTCCGGCCGTTATAAAAAGAGGCAAGCTTCAATGCATTTTCGTTGGCTTCGGCACCGGAATTGCATAAGAACAACTGGTAATCTTCCTTACCCGATAGCTTACCTAATTTCTCAGCCAGTTCAACCTGCAAAGGAATTTTTATGGAGTTGGAATAGAACCCAACTTTATGCAACTGTTCTTCGATGCGCTTTACATAATGCGGGTGTGTATGGCCTATTGAAATCACCGCATGACCACCATACAGGTCAAGATATTTTTCTCCTTTATCATCCCACACGTATGAACCTGCTGCTTTGTCTATGCAGATGTCGTTGAGAGGATATACATCAAATAGTTTCATTTTTGATAAGTTCTAAGTAATAAGTTATAAGTTATAAGTCATACTCTCACTTTTGCTAAAAGAGCAATAAGCATGGCTTTTACTTCATTTATTTGTTTATAAAGAGCATCAGATTTTTCGGCATTGATGTAAGAAAGATCTTTTGCTAATAAAGTAAAATATTCAGACTCATTAGCTGAACCAAGTGATATATTCAGGTATTTAGCAAAATCGATGTTACTGTTCTTTCCACAACCCTCTGCAATATTTGCCGGTATAGAAGAAGCTGCCCTTCGTAGTTGATTTGTTAAACCATAAACTTCTTCTTTAGGAAAATTTTTACTGGCTTCATATATCATCAGCGTAAACTGATGGGCCTTTTCCCAAACTTTTAAATCTTTGTAGTTTTGCATGCTTAAAACTTATTACTTACAACTTAATACTTAAAACCCTATTGCTTTTAATTTTAGTCCTGTTGTTTCTTCCAATCCAAACATCAGATTCATATTCTGCACAGCCTGGCCGCTTGCTCCTTTCAATAAATTATCAATAACAGAATGGATCACCAGGTTGCTGCCCACTTTTTCCAACTGGATAAAACACTTGTTTGTATTTACTACCTGTTTTAAAAAAATGGGTTCTTCGCTCAATACAATAAATGGATGTGCAGCATAATATTTTTTATACATTGCTGCAACCTCATTCAGTTCCAGATCACATTTTATTTGTGAGCTGATAAAAATGCCTCTTGTAAAGTCTCCACGCCAGGGAATAAAATTGAGATCAACATTTGAAGCAGGATTTAACTGCAACATCGACTGACCTATTTCTTTCAGATGCTGATGCGACAGGGTTTTATAAGCCTGTATATTATTGGCCCGCCAGCTGAAATGTGAGGTTTCGCTCAAACCCTGGCCTGCACCGGTTGAACCGGTAATACCTGTTGTGTGAATTTCTTTTAACAAACCAGTTTTTGCCAATGGCAATAAACCCAATTGAATGGCTGTAGCAAAACAACCCGGTTTGGCAATATTCTTTGCTTTCTTTATCTGTGTTTTATTCAGCTCTGGTAAACCGTAAACAAATTTTCTTTTACCTGCTGTCTCTCCCAATCTGAAGTCCTGGCTCAGGTCGATGATCTTTATGGCAGCATCAATTTTATTTTCGGCTACAAATTTACCAGCTTCTCCATGTCCCACACATAAAAACAACAGGTCAATTTTTTGATTGAGTGCAGATGCAAATTTCAGATCGGTATCGCCCTGCAGGTCTTTATGTACTTCATATAAAAAATTACCCGAATTGCTTTTGCTATGAACAAAAGAAATTTCTACAACCGGGTGATTCAGCAATATCCTGATCAGTTCTCCACCGGTATAACCTGCGCCGCCAACAATACCTACTTTAATCTTTACTGCCATCTGCTGTCTGTTTTACTGCGTTATAGATCATGGTCTGGTTACCGAATATTTTTGAAAAGCCTCTTACATCATCTCCTGTCCAGCCGCTATTCATTTCTCCATACTTTCCAAATTTGCTGCTCATCAGGTCATACACTGATTCAATGCCCGTGACCTGGAAACGATATGGCATCAGGTCAACAAAAACCTTACCGCTAACATTTTCCTGTGAGTTTTGAAAAAAGGCTTCCATATCACGCATCACCGGGTCCAGTATCTGTCCCTCATGCAGCCAGTTACCATAAAACAAGGCAAGCTGGTCTTTCCAGTTAAGCTGCCATTTGGTAAGCACATGTTTTTCCAAAGCATGGTGTGCCTTAATAATGATCATGGGGGCAGCAGCCTCAAAACCCACCCGGCCTTTAATACCGATGATGGTATCGCCCACGTGAATATCTCTGCCAATGCCATAAGGGGCTGCCATGGATTGTAAATGCTGAATAGCTTCTGTTGGATGAGCAAATTGTTTTCCATCAATACCGGTCAGCTCTCCTTTTACAAATTCCAGTTCAACTGATTTGGTTTCAGTTGCAGAAACCTGTGTAGGCCAGGCTTCTTCGGGCAACATACCCTTGCTGTTCAATGTTTCTTTTCCGCCGACACTGGTGCCCCACAATCCCTTATTGATAGAGTACATCGATTTCTCAAAGTTCATCTCAACGCCCTTACTTTTCAAATAAGCGATCTCTTCCTCCCGGCTTAATTTCAGATCACGAATGGGAGTGCAGATTTCAACACCGGGTATCATGATGTTGAAGATCATATCAAATCTCACCTGGTCGTTACCGGCACCCGTACTGCCATGTGCTACGATACCGGCATTCAGATGCTGCACATGCTCGGCAATAAAAACTGCCTGGCTTAATCTTTCGGCACTTACACTTAACGGGTAGGTATTGTTCTTCAACACGTTTCCAAAGACGAGGAATTTTATTATTTTATCGTAATAACTTTTAACTGCATTAACGGTGGTATGACTTTTAACACCCAGCTTGTATGCGTGTGCTTCAATCTTTTTCAGTTCTTCATCAGTAAACCCGCCTGTATTTACAATTACCGAATGCACTTCATATCCCATTTCTTCAGTGAGATATTTTACACAGTAAGTTGTATCCAATCCTCCACTAAAACCCAAAACAACCTTCTTGCTCATGTATATTGAATTTAAAAATTAAAAAAATAACGGAGTAATGATTTTGATGAACCGCCCCCTTCCCTGCGTTGCAGAAATTTGATCATCCTGCTTTGTTTCACCCGCATGAAACGTTCATACAGTTTTGAATGCTGTTTAAACTCCTGGGTGGTTTCCTCGGGTGTGTAATGATCGGCCGGATCGAACAACATCGCTGTACACATACAGTTCTTGCGGTCCTTGCTCATCAGTATATCGTAGTTAACGCAGCTTTTGCAGCCAGCCCAGAACTGTTCATCGGTGGTAAGTTCCGAATAAGTTACGGGTTCATACCCAAGATCAGAGTTGATCTTCATTACTGCCAGGCCGGTGGTGAGACCGAAAATTTTTGAATCAGGATATTTTTCACGGCTCAGTTCAAATATCTTTTTCTTGATCGATTTCGCTACACCGGTCTTCCTGTATTGAGGAGAAACGATGAGCCCGCTGTTGGCAACAAACTTATTATGCTCCCACACTTCTATGTAGCAAAAGCCCACCCAGTCAGCATCAGTAGTTACCGCAATAACGGCTTTACCTTCCTCCATTTTCTGTTCTATATACCCGGGCGACCGTTTGGCAATACCTGTGCCGCGGGCTTTGGCAGAAGCAGCCATTTCATCTGTGATGGTGGTTGCGAATTTTTTATCGGCTGCGGTTGCAACCCGGATAATTATATTACTGTTTTCCAATTGTAAAAAATTGAAATAGATGATTAAAGAATGTTATGAAAGATTTTCGGAGATTTTTTCACTGACAGGGGCAGGTTTTAGCTACTCGTCCTATCAGCATCCACGTCGGGATCTGGGTATAAACACAAACAGGTACTCCCTTATACATAATATACCCCTGGCGGGAGAATAAGTATGCAAATGATATGATGTTGTACTGTTCAATGTATTGATCAATGGTGTTTTACCCTGCAAAAGTATATTATTTTGAAAACAATGGGCCAAAAAATATGTTAAGCATCCATTAACGGCAAATTTCTTTAACGCACAAACTTCTGCAACTCCTCTGCTATCTTGCGGTCATTACTCAAACGGGGCACTTTATTTTGCCCGCCCAGTTTACCAATGCTCTTCATATAATCGATAAAGCCATTCTTTTTAACCGGAGATATTTTTAGCTGTTGCAGAATGTTTCCATTGATCAGGTCATCGTAGTACACATTCTTTTTACGCAGATTATCATCTAGTTTTTTGGAGAAAGCCTTCATATCGGCCGGTGTATTCTCAAACTCAATGAACCACTCATGGTAACTTTTACCTGCATCGGTTGCGATCTTTGGTGCCACAGTGAACTCGGTGACATGTATATTATCTTCTGCCGCTGCACTCAGCAAT
>JBJTMN010000041.1:0-4963 GCA_046070545.1 Ferruginibacter sp. | reverse complement strand
AACAAATAAAGCCATCCTGGAATACAGAATAGCTCTATTAAATAATTTACATCACTGAATAACTTAGCTTGCTAAGAATTCTTTGATCTTATCCTTGTGTACGATAGCTTCTTTAAAAGTATAAGCGCCTGTCTTTGGGCTACGTAATGTACGTATTACTTTTGTCCAGTTCTTAGCATCGGCTGCTGCCTTCTGGTCTTTGGTTTTTATCGCGGTTTTAGCTGCTTTTGCCATGGTATTTTAATTTGTTAATTGGTTAATTGATAATCCGTGTATCAGTGTTAACGGATTAACGGATTAACGATATTATTTAATTTCTTTGTGAACAGTCACCTTCTTTAAAATAGGGTTCAGCTTTTTTAACTCCAAACGCTCAGGTGTGTTCTTTTTGTTCTTAGTAGTGATATAACGGCTTGTGCCGGCCATACCGCTGGTTTTGTGCTCGGTACACTCCAGTATAACCTGTACCCTGTTACCTTTCTTTGCCATTTTACTTTAATTTGATAATGTGATAATATGCTAATGTGCTAATGTTGTTAATTCAATACTTCTTTTCAATCAGGAAGGCTGTCCATCAGCACATTATCGAATCAGCTAATCAGCTAATTATTTTTAAATTTTTTCACCTGCAGCACGTAACTGCTTTACTACCGACAATAAACCATTCTTATTAATAGTTCTGATCGCTTCAGAAGATACCTTCAGGGTAACCCATTTGTCTTCTTCCGCAAGGAAATATCTTTTGGTCTGCAGGTTTGGTAAAAACCTGCGTTTTGTCTTAATATTTGAGTGAGAAACCTTATTTCCGGTGATCGGCTTCTTTCCTGTAACCTGACATACTCTAGCCATAGTGCTTATTTTTGGACGGCAAAGGTAGGATTAAATCTTAATAATCAATGTTTGAAGTGAAAGAAATTTTGATTTTTTATTGAAAACTACCCACAATCAGTTCCAAACTGTTAATAAGTCAGCTTTCTTCACCTACATTTGATGCAAATTTGAGCATTTTAAGGGTATTAATTCCCGGAATTATAAAATTTAACTATGACAACACACCTGGTAAACACCGTATTCAATGGAAAAATGGCATTTACTGCCGATATTAACGGCCATCAGATAGTAATGGATACAACGGCAGACGATGGCGGTGAAGACAGCGGCCCCAGTCCAAAACGCCTGATGCTGGCTTCCCTGGCAGGATGCACCGGTATTGATATCGTTTCTATATTGAATAAAATGAAAGTGGAGTTCAGCGACTTCAGCATTGGTGTTCATGCTGCCCTCAGTGCCGACCATCCTAAAATTTATAACCTGGTTAAGATCACCTATAAGATAAAGCTTGCCGAAGCAGATAAAAGTAAGATGATTAAAGCAGTAAATCTGTCGGTAGAAAAATATTGCGGTGTATTTGCCATGTTCAGCAGCTTTGCAAAAATGGATACCGAAATTGATTACCTGTAGCCTGTAGCCGGCCATTTAATCATATATCCAGCCCGGGATTTTGCCTGTGCTGGCGTTTTACCCTGAACATTTGTAAGATCACTGCCAGCAGAATCAGGATAACCCCGATATAAAATTCACGGTTCAGCTGCTCATTTTCCCTGTAAAAAATAAAGGCAAGTAAGATTCCGTCTACCGGGTCCAGGTTATAGGTGAGGTTTGCGGTAAAGGCTGATATTTTTTTCAGTGCCTTCAGTTGCAGATCAAAACTCAGCACGGTACACAGCCAGGCCAGTACAAACAGCCAGGCCCAATCGGATATACCTGGTATATAATAAGATGCCGGAAATTGTATCAGGTAAAAAGGTACCAGTATCGTTAATGCCAGCAACCCTCCTCCCAGTTCGTAAAACGTAAGTATTTTGGGTGAATAGGTACGTAACAGGCTCTTATTGTAAACAGGGAATATAGAACTTCCTATTGCTGAAATTATTCCAAAAATAATACCCAGTTTGTATTGCGGGTGAAAATCAAAAATGATATAAATGCCGGTAATGGCAATCAATCCCAGCAACACTTCAATTACTGAAATTTTTCTTTTTAAGATCAATGGTTCAAAAAAGGCAGTAAAAAATCCGGTAGCGCTGAAGCAGACCAGTGCAACTGAGATATTTGCATATTTAACACTGCCATAAAACGTAACCCAATGTATTGCCACAATTGCCCCAACTGCAAAGATCTTAAGAAAGTCAATGACCGGTATCCTGATCAGTTGTTTTTTATAAAATAATACTATACCCAATGTTACAACGGTAATAAAAAGCCGGTACCATACCAGTAAACCTTCGTTTAGTGTAATCAGTTTACCCAGAATTGCGGTGAAGCCTGCCAGGAATACAGCTATATGAAGTTGAATGAGGGCTTTTTTCATGATGCGAAGATAAGGGCCGCATGGCAACTGCCTTGCTAAACAGGGATGAGGTAAAAAAATCCACCAACGGCCAACTTCTAAGCACAAACTAATTTATATTTGCCAACCTATAACCAAATCATATTTATGAACTTTAAACGCATCAACAACATTACAGGATGGATCGTTTGCATTATTGCATGCGCCGTGTATATCATGACAATGGAAGCTACTGGCAGTCTCTGGGATTGCGGCGAGTTCCTGTCCAGTGCCTACAAACTGCAAATTCCGCATCCGCCCGGGGCCCCTTTATTTGTACTGATCGCCCGCCTTTTCATGGTTCCTTTTGATGCAAACCATGCTGCAACCGGTGGCAACCTGATGAGTGCCCTGGCCAGCGGGTTCACGATCCTGTTTTTGTTCTGGAGCATTACCCATTTTGCCCGTAAACTGGTTATAAAAGATGGTAGCGAGCTAACGAATGAAAAAATTTACGGCGTAATGGCTGCCGGTATTGTTGGTGCCCTGGCTTATACATTCTCTGATTCATTCTGGTACAGTGCTGTTGAAGGTGAAGTGTATGCCTTATCATCTTTCTTCACTGCACTGGTATTCTGGGCCATTTTAAAGTGGGAACAGAATGTGGATGTGGAACAGAAAGAAGGTATCAAAGGACATTTCACCAAAGCCGACCGCTGGATAATCCTGATATTTTACCTGATGGGTCTATCGATCGGCGTTCACTTGTTGAACCTGTTGACCATACCAGCCATTGTAATGTTATATTATTACAAGCGCTATGAAAAGATCACCAAATGGGGAACTTTCCTGGCCTTTGTTATTGGCTGTATCATTACCGGGCTTGTACAAAAAGCCGTTATTGTATGGACCATCAAGGGTGCCGGCAATTTTGATATCTTTTTCGTGAACAGTCTTGGTATGCCTTATTTCTCTGGTTTTGTGTTCTTCTTCATTTTCATCGGAGCACTTGTCTTTGTTGGATTAAGAATTGCTGCCAAAAAGAACTGGAATTTCCTGAGGCTTGGTCTCTGGAGCTTTGTATTTATGTTGCTGGGATATTCTACCTACTTTACCACCATGGTGCGTTCAAGCGCCGATCCTTCGGTAGATATGTTCAATGTAGATAATCCCGTTAGTTTGGTTGGTTATTTAAGCCGTGAGCAGTATGGCGACTGGCCTATTTTATACGGACAGGATTTTACCGCACAACCAGAGGATACCAAAATAACTGAGACCTATATAAAAAGTAATGGCAAATACGAAAAGAACGGCCAGAAAATAGAATACGTTTATAATTCTAATGATATGCACTTATTCCCGCGTATGTGGGACCAAAGTAATGACCAGGGCCACGCCGATTATTATGCCAACTGGATGGGGATAGGGAAAGACCAGCAGGGTAACTGGGAACGTGCTCCTACCATGGGTGAGAACATCAAGTTCGCACTCTCGTACCAGGTAGGCTGGATGTATATGCGTTATTTTATGTGGAACTTTGCCGGTAAGCAAAATGATATACAAGGTATAAGCATGGGCAATGTGAGAGACGGTAACTGGAAAACCGGTATTGGTTTCTGGGATAATGCCCGCCTGGGAGATCAGAATGCACTTCCCGATAGTTTAAAAAACAACAAGGCAAATAACAGGCTCTTTGCACTTCCGCTGATATTAGGTTTGCTGGGACTTGTTTTCCAGGTTATCAAAGACAGGAGGGATTTTCTGGTTGTGGGATTACTCTTCTTCTTCACAGGACTGGCCATTGTGTTTTACCTGAACCAGGCAGGTAACCAGCCACGTGAACGTGATTATGCATTTGTAGGATCATTCTATGCCTTTGCCATCTGGATTGGCCTGGGTGTATTATATGTAAAAGAATTGTTCACTTCTTTCATCAAAAACAGGATGGCAGCTGGTTTTGCTGCAGGCATTGTATGTTTGCTGGCAGTGCCTGTATTAATGGCCAGCCAGGAATGGGATGACCATGACCGCAGCAATAAAACCCTGGCAAGAGACCTGGCGAAAGATTACCTGGAGAGTTGCGACAAGAATGCAATACTTATCACTTTTGGTGATAATGATACCTACCCGCTCTGGTATGCACAGGAAGTGGAAGGTATCCGACCGGATATACGTGTCATCAACTCCAGCCTGATGGGTACTGATTGGTACCTGAATCAATTACGCTATAAAGTAAATGAAAGTGACCCTATTGATCCTATCTGGAGCGCTGCACAGATGGAAGGTTCAAAACGCGATATCGTTTATTCGCCCGAAGGATTGTATGGTACCAATGCTGCATTCCTGAGCAAATACAGAACCAGGGCCGGTATTACCGGGGATCCGGCACAACCCATGGACCTGTACACCATGATGAAGGACTTTGCAGGTAGCGATGATCCTAATAAAGTGGAACAGGGAAGAGATGGCGAAAGCATCATCAATATCTTCCCTTCAAAAAGGGTATCTGTTCCTGTAGATCTGAATGTGGTTCGCCAGAATGGCACCGTTAATGCGGATGACAGTGTGGTTTCGCAGGTAGTTTTTGATATCCCTAAAAATGCCTTGTTTAAAAATGATGCAGCCATTTTAAAT
>JBJTMN010000040.1:0-5001 GCA_046070545.1 Ferruginibacter sp. | reverse complement strand
CCTCAAAGACACAAAGTTCACAAAGCCTTTGCAATAAACATAAGAAAAATCTTTGTGTTCTTAGCGGCTTTGTAAGATAAATTTTCTTATCCTTTCAGTTTCTCCACCAGGTCAACATATTCCTGCATGGCAGCTTCGCTGGTTTTTCCCTTTGATTTTGTGAACAAGGCCAAGTACGAGGCCTGGGGCGCATTAAAAGGAAAAACCAGCGAAGCTGCCATGCAGGAATATGTTGACCTGGTGGATAAGCTGAAAGGATAGGAAATAGTAACAGCCAACACGTTATTTTTTATACAATGAAGATCGGCGAAATCACTTCTTTTTTAGAATCAGTTGCAGCGCCTTCCCTCCAGGAAAGCTACGACAATGCAGGCCTGCTTACCGGCAACAACAGCTGGGAATGCACCGGTATCATTACTACATTGGATGCTACTGAAGCAGTAGTGCAGGAAGCCATCAGCAGAAACTGCAACCTGATCGTTGCACATCACCCTATTATTTTTGGCGGGCTCAGAAAGATCACAGGCAAAAATTATGTAGAGCAAACGGTGATTGCCGCCATCAAAAATGATATTGCCATTTATGCCATACATACCAACCTGGACAATATACTGCACGGCGTTAATGCCGCCATTGCCGATAAACTGGGACTGGTGAACCGCCGCATCCTGCAACCTAAACAGGATACGCTGAAAAAGCTTTTCACCTTTGTACCGGTGGAATTTGCAGAAAATGTACGCTCAGCCATTTTTAATGCAGGTGGCGGGCATATCAGCAATTACAGCGAATGCAGTTTTAATATGGCCGGCCAGGGTACTTTTAAACCCGGTTTGGGAACCAACCCATTCACAGGAAAGGTGGGTATTCGCCATACCGAAGAGGAGATAAAGATGGAAATGATATTTCCGGCGTGGCAGGAAAAAGCCATTCTGGCCGCCATGATCGATGCCCATCCTTATGAAGAAGTGGCTTACGATATCGTGTCGCTGGATAACCAGAACCAGCAGGTTGGCAGCGGTTTGCTGGGCGAACTGCCCGAAGCCATCAGTGAAAAGGCACTGCTGGGGCTGCTGAAACAAAAATTTAATCTTTCTGTAATACGACATACGCCTTTGCTGGGCAGGTCCGTACGTACGATCGCCCTTTGCGGGGGTGCCGGCAGTTTCTTAACCGGGACTGCAGTGGCAGCAGGGGCTGATTTTTACATCACCGGCGACGTAAAATATCATGAGTTTTTTGATGCCGACAACCGCCTGGTTATCGCCGATATTGGCCATTACGAGAGTGAACAGTTCACTATAGACCTGTTATTTGATCTTTTGAGCCAAAAATTCCCTACCTTTGCAATCCAAAAAACAGGAGTAAAAACCAATCCGGTACATTATTTCCTGTAATTTCAAATATCAAACTTCAAAAATAAAATGGCCGCAGTTAAAGAATTCTCAATTGAAGAAAAATTAAGCGCACTGGTACTTTTACAAAAAGTAGATTGCAAGCTGGATGAAATTCAGATCCTGAAAGGTGAATTACCGATGGAGGTAAAAGACCTGGAAGATGAAATTGAAGGTCTGCATGCAAGGCAAACCCGTGTGGAAGAAGAGATCAATGGCATACAGGAATTTATTGCCCAGAAGAAAGAAGGCATTAAAGAAGCGGAAGCCCTGGTTAAAAAATACGAGAAGCAGAGCGAGAACGTAAAGAACAACCGTGAGTTTGAAGCCATCAACAAGGAAATTGAAATGCAGACCCTGGAAATCAAGCTTTGCGAAAAACATATTAAGGACGCTACTGAAGAGATCGCAGAAAAAGCAAGGCAACTTGAAACTGCCAAGAAAGCGGTTGCCAATAAAGAAAGCCACCTGAGCGGTAAAAAAGGCGAACTGGAAAAGATCATTGCCGAAACCGAAAAGGAAGAAAAACATTACAACAAGGAAGCAGAAAAAGCCCGCAGTCATGCCGATGAGCGCCTGCTTACCAGCTACGACCGCATCCGCAAGAACTACCGTAATGGACTGGCAGTGGTTGCCGTAGAGCGTGATAGCTGTGGTGGTTGTTTCCATGCCATTCCTCCGCAAAAACAAAGCGAAATCAAATTGCGTAAGAAGATCATGGTTTGCGAAAACTGCGGACGTATTTTGGTTGATGCTGACCTGAATGATTCGGTGGTAGTGAAATAAGATGCTGGATGCAAGATGCTGAATACAAGATACTGGAAGAGCTCACGATTGTGGGCTCTTTTTTATTTGTATAATTCCCACAAAGCCGCTAAGAACACAAAGTGAATCCTGATTACTATTACTTTGTGAACTTCGTGTCTTTGTGGGAGAAATTGTTTACGGAAAACCAATCATTGAAGTGATTTTTATTTGCTAATTTGCTGTTCTATTATGCTTCAAAAACTTCACATACAGAATTATGCCATCATCAACGAACTGGAAATTGATTTTTCGGGTAAGCTGAATATCATTACCGGGGAAACAGGAGCCGGCAAAAGCATTTTAATGGGCGCTTTAGGCCTTATTTTAGGCGAACGGGCCGACAGTAGTGTATTGCAACAAAAAGAAAAAAAAGCAGTGGTAGAGGGTTCTTTTAAAGCCACAGCAAATAAAGCCATCAGCGATTTTTTAAAAGAGAACGACCTGGATGCAGAAGATATGCTGATGATAAGAAGGGAGATAGCTGCAAATGGTAAATCAAGGGCATTCATCAACGATACGCCCGTTAACCTGAACCAGCTGAAGGCACTCAGTATTCTACTGGTTGACCTGCACCAGCAATTCGATACACAGGAATTAAATTCTTCTGATTTTCAACAGGAAGTGTTGGATGCGCTTGCCGGTAATATAGAATTGCTGCAGCAATACAGGCAGGTATTTCATCAATACAAAAAAGCAAAGAAAGAGCTGGGGGAACTGCAGGCCCAACAGGCAGCTGCCAATGCAGCGCTGGATTATAACCAGTTTTTATTTGATGAACTTGAAGAAGCCGGTTTAAAAGAGAACGAACTGGAAGAACTGGATACAGAATTAAAACTGCTGAGCAATGCAGAGAATATTAAGCAGGAAATTACCGGTATTTATTACGAACTGAAAGAGAATGAGCAGCCGGTAGTACAGCAACTGAAAATATTGTACAGTAAACTGAATGCGCTGGAAAAATTTCATCCCGGTATCAATGAACTGTCGCAGCGCCTGCAAAGCGCTCAGCTGGAACTCGCTGATATTGCAGATGAACTGGACCAGGTTAATAACAGCATCAACTACAGTGCAGAACGTATACAGATAGTGAATGACCGCATTTCGATGGGTTATAAACTGCAAAAGAAACACGGGGTAACAACCACAGCAGAATTACTGCAGATAAAAGATGAACTGCAGGAAAAGCTGAACCAGATACTCAATATCGGCGAAGCCATTCAGCAAAAAGAGAAACAAAGCAACGACCTGCTGCAGCAATGCGAAAAAGCAGCGAAAATAATTTCAGACAACCGCAAAAAAGCCATTAAGCCCTTTGCCGAAAACGTGAACAGCTTGCTGGCCCGTGTGGGTATGCCCAATGCACGCTTTGCTGCCGAAGCCAGGCCGCTGGAAAGTTTGGGTGAGCTGGGTACTGATACCATTGAATATTTATTTGACGCTAATAAAAGCAACCGCTTTGAACCTTTGCATAAGGTAGCCAGCGGGGGAGAACTGAGCAGGCTGATGCTCTGTATTAAATCACTGGTGGCAAAAAAACTGCAGTTACCTACATTGATATTTGATGAGATCGATACCGGTATCAGTGGTGAGGCCGCCAAACAGGTGGGCAATATCATGAAGGAACTTTCCGGCTCACACCAGTTAATATCCATTACACACCAGCCGCAGATAGCGGCAAAGGCAGATGCCCATTATTTTGTGTACAAAGCCATTGAAAAAGACAAGATCGTTACATCAATACGGCTGCTGAATAATGATGAGCGTATTACTGCCATAGCACAAATGCTCAGCGGCGAAAAGCCCACTGCTGCTGCATTACAGAATGCCAGGGAAATGGTGGGCAATTGATGCATCAATTCCGTTTATGATGATTCCCTACCTGAAAATTGTTTTCATGTCTGTTTTGGTTGCGGCTCCGTTCTATTTTTTTAACAGGTATCTCATAAAAAAGATGCAGCCTTCACAGAACTGGAAGCGGCTGGCATTGTTTTTCATCACTGTTGTAATAACTGCTTCACTTTACAGTTTCATTTGTATTTTATTATTGGTGCGGCTAACACAAAAGCATTAATATCTGCATAATAAGAGCAGCATTTTTTTGTTCTCATGGGTCTTTTAGTAAAATGAGATCTATGCGTATTATTCTGCCAATCATTACCTGCCTTGTTTTTTTCAGCTGCCAGAAAGAGGTTTCGGTTGACACGAATCAAACCACAGCCTCCACATTCGACAGCCTGGTGGGTAGGTGGAAGTATAAATATGATTACAGGTTAGTAACCACGCAGGCTGATACTACAGTGATCATTGACAGTTTCTACAGCGGGCACTACGATCCATTCTCATATTTCGAAGTAAAAGCTGATTCTACCTTTAAATGGTGGAGATCGGAGTCACGGTCGATGCCCATGTACGGTGGCGGGGAAGGCGGCCATGTAACTACGTATGATCCGCTTCGCTTTATTACATTGCGTTCGGAATTTTATTCAAATGACGATTTTGCTACCAACACACCCTTTACCACTCCATCCTCTGGTCCCCATTATCGTATCAAATACCTGAGTAACGATTCAATGGTATTGTATTTCAGGGTGGTTGGCAATCCATCAGGTCAGCCAACCTATTGGTGGTGGCATGATGTGTATACCAGGTAAATTCATGAATCTTTTTTATAGAATCCGGAATACTTCCGGATTTTTTTTATTTTCAAATAGGGCTATCTTTACCCGATAAAAAACTAACCAATGGGATACAACTTATTAAAAGGAAAAAAAGGGATCATATTTGGCGCTCTTGATGAAAGATC
>JBJTMN010000039.1:0-2674 GCA_046070545.1 Ferruginibacter sp. | reverse complement strand
CCATTGCAGTTGATATTGATCCATAGGGAAGAGACCATGGTAAATCCCCATAAAGAATTGATGCTTTGCTTTATTATGAGCTTATAAATAAAGCCCAGCAGCCAGCCCACCAGGAAGATAGGGATAAACATAAAGTAAGGGCCAAAGTCAATATAGCTTTCGGCCATATACCCCAGGCTGAAACTGGCACCCTGCTTTGCCGTAGCCACTTTACGGGTAGCGTACTTATTCACCATTTTGCTGTCATCGATGGCCTCTTTATTGGGAAAAAGTATACGGGGTTGCAGTACATGCATGATATTGTCTTTCCATAACTTTCCATACTCGTATGGAATCTTCTGAGGGACATTCTCCGTGGCCTGTGAGAAGAATTCGATGTAGGAGATGCGATCAATGGTTTGGTAAATTACTTCCCTGTTATTTGCTGTTCCGCTTTTATCTGACCCGGATTTTTCTGAAAGGTCCTGCAATTTTTTTAAAGCATCTTCCTGTGAAACTACCACCGTTTGAGAACGCTCCCCTGCATTCAGAAATTTGCGATAGTCTCCTTTTACCGATTGCCAGATAAAGATGGAATATAAAAACCCTGCAGATAAAATGATAGCAAAAGCAGATTCACGGGCACTAAGCCGGTTGGGAAACATCGCGATGATGACAATGGCTGTAATAATGATGTCTTTGAAGGAGGAAAAAAAACTGAACAGGCTTAATATCACTTCTGCCAGTATAATAATAAATACCAGCAGCAGGTGCCTTCTTGTTTTAAATGAATAAAAGACTATAAGGAAAAGGAAGCCTAGTTTCATCTGGAGAAATCCCGAAAAAAGCTGGGAGAAGCCAGGGAAATAAAATAGAAAAGATTTTAAGATGGTATTAACCAGGGAAGCAACAATATAAACAGTCAGCATTCTTCTGAAATTAACCGGATTGTAAAAAAGTTCATGCATCTTTTCATTGGTCAGTTTAAGATCTTTGATGGCCAGCCAGAGCCCCAGGCAAAAACAGCAGAACCCAACCAGCGAAATCCAGGTTGTATCAATTATATTGATACTTGAAGAGAGGCTTTCATAACGAATACCGGTAAGGTCTGAATAAAATAATTTAATGGTAATGCTCAACCATGACATGAGTACCCCAAAAAAGATCAGTTTGGGTTCATACCTTCGCCAGAACATCCCATAACTCAGATAAAGGCTCAGTAAACTGAAGATCATCAATGCAGGATGATCGCTATACAGCACCAGGCAAACAGCTATCAGTAGCACCAGTATCAAATATCAGTATTGTTTTTACTGCTTTCAAAAAAATTAGCAGGCCAGTTGCCGTGCTGAATATTCAGCGGAAGCTGATCTGTGCTTACGAACTCATAGTCCTGTTTAAGTACCTGTTCCAGGAATTCGGGAGGATGTGCTTCCAGGTGCGAATGCTTGGCCATTTTCTCCAGTAATTTCTCTTTGTTCCTTCTTACATAACCTGCATGGTGCATCATGCCCACTTCCCATGGGCAGTCAATAAAATTGTAAAGCCTGGATCCCAGTGCCGGAAAGCCGAACTTTGACCCTAATTTATTCAGCCTCGACTCGTTCCAGTTAAGTACACGACGCTGCTCAAAAAATAATCCGGCTTTTACAAAACCAAAATGATTGTGTACATATTTTTCCCTGGGCTCTCTACGGTTCCAGTTGAGGTAATAATTGTAACCACTTACCCGCATGGCACGGGGTTTCTTTTTTGCAAGGTATTCAATAATATACGGCAGGGTTGCTTCGTCATAGATCTCATCTGCATCACATACCAGGAAATAATCGGGCGCCTGGTGAAAGTCTGCAACCAATGCTTTATCTACCCCATGTGTTTGTATCTTTTTTGAGGCATCAAAAAGCAGTGCATGCATCTCATGATTGCGGGAAGCAGTTTCATCATTGTACCTCCTGGCCACCAGGTGTATCTTTCCCTCAGGGTCAGGATAATTAAGCACCAGCTTTACTGTATCATCTGGTGTTACGGGTTTGCTGTAATAATCCCGGTCGTACTGTGTAATAATGCTGATGCCCGAACAGTGTTTATAAAGCGGCTTAATGGCTTCCGTAATAAAATCCTCTTCATTCAACGCTATGATGATCGCATGTATCCGCATCAGCCAGCATTTATTTTTCGTAACAGGTTCAGTGAATCCACCGTTTCAATGATTTCAAAGCGGTTGTCTGATCTTACCTGTTCATTAAAGTACCTGTATGAACCCAGTTGTTTAACTGATGGGTCATGTGCAGGTTCTGATGTATCATGCAGGGCAATGATCCCGTTTATTTTAACCTTGGCCGACCAGTCATTCCAATCCCTGGTAAATCCTTCATAGCTATGATCGCCATCAATGAAAATAAAGTCAATGTCGTTGGGCACTTCATCTGCTGCATCAAAACTGAATTTAGCGATCAGTTTTACTTTTTGCAGCAGCTTTGCTTTATCAAGGGCATAGCGGGCTATTTTTTCATGATAGCAGATACCCAGCCGCCCTTTGAAAAAAGGATCGATACCGGTTAGCTTTCCCTGCGGATGCATAGCCCCGGCAATAGTGACTGTGTTCACGCCTTCATAAACACCAATCTCCACAGCCTGCATGGCATTGGCTGCGGAGATTGGTGTTTATGAAGGCGTGAACACAGTCACTATTGCC
>JBJTMN010000038.1:0-2104 GCA_046070545.1 Ferruginibacter sp. | reverse complement strand
GGTTATTGCTTGTCTGGTAATTGCTCGACAGGTTTGACTTGATGGTATTTAACTGCACGGGCACATTGGTTATAATATTTACCACACCGGCCATGGCATCGCTGCCGTAAATAATGGAAGCCGGGCCTTTCAGTAATTCGATCTTGCTTACGCTGGCTTCATCCACTTCAATTCCATGTTCATCACCCCATTGCTGGCCTTCCTGTCGCACGCCGTCATTGATCGTTAAAACACGGTTATAACTTAATCCACGAATCACCGGTTTTGAAATGGCCGGCCCGGTTGCCATGGTTGATACTCCGCCGATCTTTGTCAGCGATTCAATGATATTGGAAGAAGTATTTCTGAAAAAATCTTCCTTACGCATTACACTTACCGCAAAGGGAACTTTCTTTAATTGCGTAGCGCCGGTAACACCGGTAACAACTACTGCATTGCTTTCTATCACAGATCCGGTTAGTGCAAAATCCTTATTGATATCGGCATTCATGTCAATGCTTTCAATGATCGTGTTGTAACCGATATGCGATATTTCAACAAGATGTTTACCAGGAGGAATATTCTTAATGACATATCTGCCGGATGCATCTGAGGCTGTGCCTGATCTGATATCAGTCAGGTAAACACTGGCAGCTTCAATGGGGGCACCGGTTTTTGCATCGGTAATTTTACCCGACAAGGTACCGTTGAGTGAAGTGATCCTTACTGTTGCTTCAGGAAGAGTGGGTTCAGCAGCAACGGAATTTGTAAGCAGGCTACTACATAGCAACAAAGAAAATAAATGTATGATTATAAAGCGCATCTGAAAAGTTTAATAAATGTTCAATAAGGAGTGAAGCAGATTTGTGCTTATGCATGATACTTCACCTTTTAAGAAAAATTATGAAACTGCAGGTGGGCCACGAAGCGAATAAAAAATAATTGGAGAAACAGGGATCTGAACAATATCAACTGTTGCAGCTACCATAAAGCTTTGCGAAGATACAATTCCGGTGAATGTTCCGGGTTCTGTAAAGGGCGATTCGGCTACAATATGATCGCAGTGACAATTGAAAGTTTGTTTGCCTAATTGCTGCCCTTTTATATCTGTAGTCTTTTTGTAAGAATCGGTATGTTTTGCCAGCCAGTTATGAAAAACTATAACAGGCGTGATGCTGAATGCAAACAGAACCAGCATGGATGCCGCTACAATTTTTCTTATGACACGCTGTTTATACAAGATTTAATATTTGCTACAATGTTGCAAATATATACATTTCTGCAGAATTAATAAGGTTTATGATGAAACCTTTTTCTAACCCATTTGGGTTAGAAAAAGCCCAAGCCCCTTTTTTATTTTTGAGATGCAGAAAAATAAAAATGTGAAACAGGATAAACCTTTATGAATTAACAAAGTCATAACCAGACAAAAATTGATCACTATGCAAAATTTAAAAAAAATCTTTTTCCTTTTGGTATGCTATACTGCTGTAAGCATACATGCCAAAGCACAGGAAGACTCAACCGGTTTGCCAGGCGATAACTTCAGCCTGCAGGGCGCCCTGGAAATGTTCAAACAATCTTCTTCCATTGAAGAGTTTGAAAAACTCATCAATACCGAAAACAAGAATGTAAACAACCTGGACCTGAATGGTGATGGTGAAATTGATTACATCAAAGTAATTGATAAGGCCGATAAGGATGTGCATGCTTTTGTATTGCAGGTAGCCGTTTCTGAAACAGAGAACCAGGATATTGCAGTGATTGAAGTGGAGAAGACCGGAGATACAACTGCTGTGGCCCAGATCGTGGGCGATGAAGAAATTTTTGGTGAGCAAACGATCGTAGAAGCATCGGATGAAGGAGATGAAATAGATGACAACAGCAATGCTCCTTCAGATGGTCCTGCTGCCAGTTTGTATGAGACCAACAGGATAGTGGTTAATGTGTTTTTCTGGCCATCTGTCCGATTTGTATACCGCCCTGCTTATGTTCCCTGGGTTTCTCCCTGTAGATGGCGCCATTACCCCGGCTGGTGGAGGCCATGGCATCCATTTGCATGGCATGTGTTTCACCCCAGAGCCATTGTTTATCACAGGCACTGCGCTGTTGTACGTACACATCG
>JBJTMN010000037.1:0-2352 GCA_046070545.1 Ferruginibacter sp. | reverse complement strand
AAAAAAAATGCTGCACTAAAAAAAGCTTTTGCTGCCTTAACGCCTGGCCGGCAACGAGCCTACCTGCTGCATTTTGCTGCACCCAAACAATCAGTTACCAGGCAGTCGAGAATTGAAAAATGCATACCGCAGATACTGAAGGGAAAAGGTTTGAATGATGACTTTATTTTGAAGAGAAAATAAATTCATATGCCTGGTAACGCTGAAACCCTTACCGGGCAGGCAATTATCAACATTTTACAGCTTATTAACTTTGTTATTTGTTTCAATTGCGGCTAATACCTTAAGTTTGCTTCAAACCACCCCTAATGGAATTGAAATACGTGAGAAATATTCAGTTTACCAGGCTGATAAAATGTGACGGACAGTTAAAGGAATTTAACTTCAGAAAACCCAACGGCAAACAGGAAGGCCCTTTTACTGTTGATGTGATAGATGCCAAAGGCAACCGCATTATCTTTAATATGGAAATGGCCGACAATGCCTGGAAAATAACCACAGCCGATCTGCCGGCCTGGGTAATGGAAAGCGAAGCCGCTTTTCATGAGATCATCGAAGAAGAATTCAAATCGGCATAAACGATAGAACGCTTTAAAAAGAAAAAGCTTTTGTTCAAATGAACAAAAGCTTTTTTTATGGATCGTTATTTTAATTAAAATTCAGCAACAACGCTGATCTTTGGTTCTTTTGAAACCTTACCTGCAGCAATAGCACCTCCGCTTACTTTATAATCATCCAGCTTAACGGTGAAATCTGAACTAGCTTTGATGGATTTGCCCGATACTACAATCGTTCCTTTTGCCTCTACCGGTTTTGTTTCTCCGTGCATGGCCAGGTCGCCGGTAACAGTAACGCTGTAAGTACCGTCTTTATTGAACTTTACGTCTTTCAGGTTGGTAATGGTTCCTTTAAAAGTTGCAGTTGCCCACTGGTCGCTGTCCATCCAGCCTTTGCTGTTAAAATGCTCCTGTATCTTGGGGTTTCCAAATGCAAAACTTTTAATGGCTGCTTCAAAAGCCACAGCACCTGTTTTGGTATCAAGTGATGCAATAACTGTTTTGTTTTCGGCCTTTGGTAAAGCGTCAAGGGCAGTAGTAGCGTCAAAAGCAACAGTGGCAGATGTAGTTGTTTTCTTTTGTGCAAACAACAAACCGGTTGCCATTACCAACGCTAAAGAAAGGATCGTTTTTTTCATTTGTTTGATTTTTATTTTTAGAGTTAAAATTATTTATTGACAGCACAGCGCTTGAAAGTGATATACTCAGCTTCCAGTATGCTGCTGAAAGCCCCGTTGCTGCAGCTTCCTTTGATAGATACCGGGTCTCCTTCCTTCATGGCTTTAGCTTCCTGCAGGTGTTGCTGCTGAAAAGCAAAAATGATATAGGCTCCGTTGGTTGTATCTACCATTTTAATATTGGCTGTGGTATCCGCCATTTCAATGGCCGACACGGTTCCGTTCACCACAATGATCTTTTCAGAATATTTTTTATTGGCAGCAGCCATATCCTTTTTAAACTCCCCGATAAAATCCATGGCGTTCACGGTATAGTCTGCTTTTACAGATGCCGTATCATCATACTTTAATGTAAACAGGTACCAGATAACTCCTGCACCTGCCAGTAACACTACCAGTAAGGCCAGCAGCCATTTTTTATATTTTTTCAGCATGGAGTATTCCTGTTTAATTTATCTAAGGATATACAAATATATGGTGTTTAAACATTGAATGCGCAATTCAGGCCGTTTTGTTTTACCGTTTTATGTTAATTTTTAAAAAACAGGTCCCCATTCAACCAGATCGATAACTGGCAGGCAATTTGCACATGGTATGCTTTACCGTATAAAAAGCAGGTAAACACGATAAAACAGCATTTGTGAAGCCCAGTAGTTAATTTTGCAGTAATCATGAGGAACCAGCATTTTTTTAAATACACCCCCCGGCAGCGATCCGGCAATTTTTTTATGCTGCTGCCGGCCATATTTTTTTTGTGCTTTTTTTCAGCCGGGGCCCTGTATGCCAAACAAACGGACATACCAACAACCGTTACTTCCACACAGCAGCAGGCCATTGCCTATATTGAAACCATAAAGGAACTGAAACCAAGTGCACACTGGCCCCATATAAAACCTGACCTGTTTCTTAAAAACCTGAAGACCAATATTTACAACCCGGTTAGTATTTACCCGGGCAAGAGCACCAATTTTTGTGGGTATGGTGCACTCACCTATTTGTTTTTACAGGATGATCCGCTGGGCTATGCTACCTTATTGATGCAGCTTTACACAGATGGAAAAGCAGGTTTCAGGCAGGTTGTATTTGACCCCTCACCTGCTATCAAAACAGAAGCCGGG
>JBJTMN010000036.1:0-3429 GCA_046070545.1 Ferruginibacter sp. | reverse complement strand
CTGAATACTTTTTCAAAAAACGGAAGTAACCTGTTGTTCTTTATCATACTCAAAAAATATACTTCATGTTCTTTTTCCTTGATGCCCATTTCGTATAAAACAATATCGTGCTCCTTAATGCCCAGCTGGTTGAAGAATTGTTTCATGCGGAAGTATTCACACACATTTCCGCTTTCCAGGCTTCCTGCAAAATAAAAAGGCATGAACCAGCCGATGATATAACAACTGAGAGAGATTGTTTTTCCAATAACATGAAAACGGAATTCGTACCACTTTGATACAGGTATTTCATATTGGTTCATGATCTTTAGAACCTCCCTGCGGTGATTCCATTCGTCCAGTTCAATTTGCCTGATAGATGCTTTTTGTATTTTGTCTTTAACAGATCCTGCATGGCCCTGGTAGGCAAATGCAGCCGCTTTTTCGGCGGAGTAGGCTTTTTGTAACAGATCAGTAAGCTCTTTATGTTCCAGTTTCAAACAAGGTCAATTTTAGGTTGTAAATATAAATGAAGAAATGATGGTGGATACGTTTTGCAGATTTTTTAATGTATAAATACCAAAGCCCTGCATCACTGACCTACAGTTCTAGCTCTTTAATATACCTGTTCATTAATACAAGATACTTTTGCACATCTTCCAGGTTTATTTTGCGTACAGCATTATCTGCCTGCATGGCACGTAATGCATTCACCTTTGCCCTTACATTGGCACGGTAACATTTATAATAGGTAAAAAGTAGTTGTTCATTTTTGCCATATGCTGCTTTTGAACTTTCAAAATAGTAATGGATAAAGGCATTGCTTAGTTTATCAAAACCTTCCTCTTCCAGGTCCATACAAAAAAAGGCAAGTTCATCCAGTATATCTATCTGCCTGAATTCATCGTTGAATTCAATACAATCAAATACAATGGGTTTGTGGTACAGGAATATATTGCGTGAATGCAGATCGCCATGGCAATCCCTTATAAAACCACCGGTTATACGTTGAGCAAAAAGCTGCTCATTTTTTTCCAGGAAATGGTCGGATGCCTTTACCGAATCTGTCAGCATCTTTGCTGCTGCAGGACCTAATGTTTTTTTGATAAAAACCGATACAGACAGGATATCATTGAACCTGGATGTAAAATGCTGCAGGTTGAACCTGGTTTTGATCACAGTGGTACGCCGGTGAAAATTCCTGATAAGAACAGCCAGTGCTTTTATATGTTTTTTCGTTACCAGATTCTTGTCAAGCATCAGGTGCATCTGTTTCGCTTCCTGCATTCTTTTCATCTGCAAAGCATAATCCGTTATTTTGCCTTGTTTTCCATCAATGACCAGGCTGTTATTATGTTTCATTACAGGCACCACCTGCAGGTACACTCCCTTACTTAGCCGGTTATTCAGTTCCAGTTCCCGTTCGCAAAAATGTTTTCGTTTTTTTAAAGTAGAAAAATCCAGGAATGAATATTTGATCTCTTTTTTAAACTTATAGGCAACCGATCTGCCCAGTAATACAAAAGAGATATGTGTTTCCACCAGTTTCCAGGATGAGGAACCCTTCATTTTTTTGGAATGTAAAAGAATATCTATCTGAGCTTTGTTCATGTTGGTTTATTAAGGTATTCAATGGCCTGCTGTATGGATGGCTCAATATCTTCGTTTGATGAAACCATCACCAGGTGCTTTTGATCCATTGGTTCAAAAGCCAGCTTTAGTTTCTGGTAAACAGCCAGGTCTGCTTCACTGAAATTACGGGGCTTTGCCAGCCGCACGGCAATGATCTCTTCCGGGGCCGTAATTTCAATGTAACGGATCGTTTCCTGCAAGGTTGCAGCTTTCCATTCAAATCTTTTCCTGATGGCTTCTTTATAAAAAGTGGCATCCAGTACAATTGTTTCTTTTTTTACAATGGCATCGGTCATTGCATCCATCATTGCATCATAAACCAATAGTTTTTCTGCGTCCGAATAGGTTCTTTCTTTAAGTAATTGTAACCTCAGCTGGTCGCTGTTAACATACCGGGCTTTCAGCCTGTTTGCCAGCCTGGCGGCAAAATAACTTTTGCCCGATCCCGGTAAACCAAAAACTATAATTACCATCTTTTTCTTTCAGTTTTCATGCTTTATTCCGTTCACTGCTGTATGCATTTTCTGATTTCCCAGGCTTCCGCAAGGGCCAGGTGATCATCGGGGGTATATCTGTAACATGTTCAGCAGGTATGATGCCCGGGTTGCCCTGCAGGAATAATAATACAGTATTTCCAGGTTGGCGCCGGATTTTTATTTGAGAAAGCAGTTGCATACAAAACAGTTGAACCTGACAACCTTATCCTTCCTAAAATTACTGTAATTCAGGGAAAATTTCCGGCTATTTGTAGTCTGGCACTTTTAATGAGCCAGCCGTCTTTTTTTGATCATACCGCCCCTGGTATCTCTTACACTGTTCATCACCACAAATGCATCTGGTGTTATTTTTAAGATCTCTGTATTCAGTTTATTCAATTCAAGGCGGGTTATTACGGTATAGATGATATCTACATTTTTTGTTTCGCCACTTTTACCATAACCCCGTTTTCCGTTGTATACCGTAACACCACGACCCATCGTATTAATGATCATTTGTCTTATTTCTTCGCTGTGCGATGAAACAATAGTTACGCCCATATATTCTTCAATGCCTTCCACAATAAAGTCAAGGGTTTTTGATGCAGAAAGATAGGTGATCATTGAGTACAATGCAATTTCAATGGATAAGAAATACGCGGCAGCAGAAAATATGAAAACGTTTATTACGATTATTATATCACCGATAGTGGCACCCAGTTTACGACCCAGGAAAATGGCCAGCACTTCAGTACCATCTATCACAGCGCCGCCCCTCACAGCCAGGCCAATGCCTGAGCCTAAAAAGAAACCTCCAAAAACGGCAACCAGCAGGTTATCGTTGGTAACATTAGGGAAATGTACTGTTGCCAGGCAGACAGACAACCCTGTAATGGCCAAAGCAGTTTTAATGGCAAACTGTCTGCCCATTACATTGTACGCAAGTACGATGAAGGGAATGTTTACGCAGATGATCAGAATATACAGTGGGATTTTTGTTACAGCTGATATCAGTAATGAAATACCGGTGGCGCCACCATCAATAAAGTGATTGGTAAGTAAAAAACCTTTAAAGCCAAAGGATGCTGCAAAAATTCCGGCTGTAATTAAGATCAGGTCCTTCAAATGTCTTCTGATGGTGATCAGCAACTCACGATACCCCTTTGCCATTTTATAAGGCGACAGCGATTCTTTTGAAACCGTTTTTTTATTTTTCTTATGCAGTGTTGTTTGCACAATGATCTGCGACCAGAATGGATTCATACCGTTTGATTTTATTGTTTCATCAATATAAAAAAATACCGGGGCTTTTAAAAGTTTTAGCCCCGGTACCTGCTTTTAT
>JBJTMN010000035.1:0-2800 GCA_046070545.1 Ferruginibacter sp. | reverse complement strand
CAGTATTGAAACATTAAGGGCCCTGTACAGCGCCGGTATCACGGCACTTGAGTATACCAACCGTGGTGAAGCTGCACTGGCTAATTTTAAAAAAATGGTTGCTGTGCGAAATGCAGAAATGCCGGGCCTTTTGCTGGGGGTTGGTACTATCAAGAATATGCAGCATACTAACGATTATTTGAATGCTGGTGCCGATTTCCTGGTAAGTCCCGGGTTCGTAAAAGAAGTAGCAGATCATGCTGTGGCCAATGATATTTTTTATGCCCCGGGTTGTATGACACCCTCAGAGATCATTGCCGCTGAAAATGCCGGTATTACATTCATTAAACTATTCCCCGGCAATATGCTGGGGCCTTCATTTTTAAGTGGCATCAAAGATATCTTTCCAAGGTTATTATTTATGCCTACCGGGGGAGTTGATACAACCCGGGAAAATATTGAAAGCTGGTTTAAGGCTGGTGTTTGTGCAGTGGGTATGGGCAGCAAATTAGTGAGTAAAGAAGTAATGGCAAATAAGCAATACGACTGGCTTATTGAAGAAACAAAAAAAGTGCAGGCTATCATTAACGATTGTAGAAAATAAATTAAATGCTGCTATATGAATATGGAAAAAACCGGTAAATACCGCTGGACGATCTGTGCGCTTTTATTTTTTGCTACCACTATCAATTACCTGGACCGGCAGGTACTAAGTCTTCTTGCACCTGATCTCACCAGGGAGTTTAACTGGAGTAATACCGACTATGCAAATATCACAGCTGTTTTCCAGTTCTCTTATGCCATATCCATGTTGTTTGCAGGCCGTTTCATCGATAAACTGGGTACAAAAAGAGGATTTACCTGGGCCATTGTGATCTGGTCGCTGGCAGCTATCATGCATGCGTTTGCTATTGAAGTAGGAAGCGCATTCACCGGGATATTTTCTGCTTTAGGACTGGTTATTCCGGTTTCTATTTTGGGCTTTATGCTTTCCCGTGCAGTGCTGGCAATAGGTGAATCCGGCAATTTTCCGGCAGCAATAAAAGCAACAGCGGAATATTTCCCTAAGAAGGAAAGATCTTTTGCCACTGGTATATTTAACTCAGGGGCAAATGTGGGCGCCATTCTGGCTCCGCTGACGGTTCCCTGGATTGCTTTGCATTGGGGGTGGCAAACTGCTTTTATTTTGGTTGGAGCTATTGGGTTTCTATGGCTTATTTTCTGGATGATATTTTATAACAGGCCTGACCAGCAAAAGCGTTTATCAAAAGCAGAGCTTGATTATATTAATTCTGATACAGAAGAATCAGTTGCAGTTAGTGAACCAAAGGGGAAGGTCGCCTGGATTAAACTATTGGGCTACAAGCAAACCTGGGCTTTTGTTTTTGGTAAATTCATGACAGACGGTGTATGGTGGTTCTTTTTATTCTGGTTACCCAAATACCTGGAAGCCCAATACGGGATGGTTAAAACCGAGATCATGCTACCCCTGGCAGTATTGTACAGTATGACCATGTTTGGAAGCATCGGTGGCGGCTGGTTTCCCACTTACTTTATTAAAAAGGGATATAACGCATATGACGGGCGTATGAAAGCCATGCTGGTTATTGCCTTGTTTCCTTTGATCGTGCTTGCGGCTCAGCCTTTAGGTTATATCAGCTTCTGGATCCCTGTTATTTTAATTGGAATTGGTGCTTCGGCACACCAGGCCTGGTCGGCAAATATATTTACAACGGTATCTGATATGTTTCCTAAAAAGGCAGTAGGTTCTGTTGTAGGAATTGGTGGAATGGCAGGGGGCCTGGGAGGCGTACTGATCTCAAAATCAGGCGGAGCCTTGTTTGATCACTACAAAGCCCTGGGGCATATCCAAACAGGGTATTCGATTATGTTTGCTGTTTGCGCTGTTGCCTATTTAATTGCATGGCTGGTGATGAGGGCACTGGTGCCCGTATATAAACCTATTGCCGACCTGTAAACAAGCTTTCTCCTGTTGATCCTGCTTCGGCAGGATTTTTTTTGTAAAAAATTATGAATTACAAAATGTAACATATATCTTAGCTGTGGAACATTTGCTTTTTCGTTTATGCGAAATAGTAAAATTATTAAACAGAACTAACGCAACCGGCAATACTTTTTTCCAACTCCTTTTGGGAATATTTTTTATTAATTAATTTATTACGAATGAATAACGGCTCCTTATTAAAAGCTGCTGTATTAACTGCAGTATTGGTTCTGCTTTCAGTAGCAACCTGGGAATTTTACGTAAGAAGTAAAGGATTTGATAAGTCCTTTGACGATGATCCTGCTTTGTGGGCAGATAAAAGAAAGATGGTGTATGAGCCCAAAGATCAGGCTACTGTTATGATCGGATCTTCCAGGATCAAATTTGACCTGGTGATATCAGCCTGGGAAAGTATGACGGGTAACCATGCGATACAGTTAGCCTGCGTGGGCAGCTCGCCCATACCGGTACTTCAAAACCTGGCAGATGATAAGAATTTTAAGGGCCGGCTTATTGTTGATGTCACTGAAGGTTTGTTTTTTTCCACTTCACCAAATAATTCATCCCTGCCCGAAAAGAACATTAAATATTATAAGGATCAGACACCTGCACAAAAAGCCAGTGCGGCCATTGATCACCTGCTTGAATCACAGCTGGTCTTTCTTGATAAAGACAGGCTTTCACTGAATGCAACTTTAACGGAGCTTCGAATTCCAAGCCGTACCGGTGTTTTTGAAGAACCCATTTTTCCGCCAGATTTTGGCAGGGTAAAATTTGATCGCCAGGAATATATGACCGAAAGATTTTTGACAGACA
>JBJTMN010000034.1:0-2252 GCA_046070545.1 Ferruginibacter sp. | reverse complement strand
AACATCGCCGGGGGTATGATCTTCGGGTATATTGTGCCATTTGCCTGCAAAACAATTTTCGGTGGATGTTGTAAAACTGTAAAAACCTGCATCGGGGCAGGAACCTGTTTTCACCCGGTAGTTTTCAATATTATACATGAGCGGAGATGCATCATTTGCCTGGGTCCCGAACTTCAGTGTAAAGACAGGGTCTTTATAAACACAGTTGTTTTTTTGTGCCAACAGCGGTGTGCCGGTGATAAGCAGCGAGAATATAAGCGAAGTAAAAAAGGTTTTAAGCAATTTCATAAAAAGGCTGATGAAGGGTTAAAGGAAGAAAATAAAGTTATTGTATTAGCATCTTGTTAATGTATAAATAAAAACGTCCTGAAAAAATCCAGGACGTTTTTATTTATTTTCAATTTATTCAGCTTTTTTCCGGGTTGCGGAGCTTGCTGTGATTTTTACTATACAGGAAATAAATCACCAGGCCAATAGCCATCCAGCCAAACGCTACTTTTAATGTTTGCGCATCAAGACCTATGATCATGGCAGTACAAATCAGAACCCCTAATGTAGAAACGACAGGGTAAATAGGAGCTTTAAACGGCCGCTTGATATCGGGTTCTTTTACTCTGAGTATCCAAACGCCTGCACTTACCAGAACAAATGCAAACAGGGTGCCGAAAGATGTAAGATCTCCGGCTACATTGCCAGGCACAAATGCAGCAAAAAGGCCTACAAAAATGAACAATATCCAATTGGCTTTATAAGGTGTTCTGTATTTTGGATGAAGTTCCCCAAATGCTTTTGGTATTAACCCATCGTTGCTCATTGTATAGAATATGCGGCTTTGTCCCATAAGCATTACCAATATTACAGAAGAAAAACCTGCAAGTATGGCAACGGTAACTGCCGTAGCAAGCCAGCCATAACCAGTCATGTAAGTAGAAATGGCATAGGCAACAGATGCTTCACGGCCTTTTTCTGGATCAACAAAATCTTTCCAGTTGGCTACACCCGTTAATACGTGGCCAAATAGTATATAAAGTATAGTGCAAATTACAAGCGAGCCAAGTATACCGATCGGCATATCTCGTTTAGGATTCTTGGCTTCCTGCGCAGCTGTACTTACGGCATCAAAACCAATAAATGCAAAGAATACAATAGCTGCTCCACCAAGCACACCACCCCATCCGTGTTTGTTCCATCCGCTGTAATCCGCAATCACTTTACCGGCACTATCTGTAACAGCAGGTGTATTTTCAGGAATCAGGTAAGGAGTATGGTTGCTGCTGTTAATAAACTGCCAGCCAATAAAGATGAACAGGATAACAATGGCTACCTTAACAAATACAATGATCATATTAACGATAGCTGATTCCTGTGATCCTTTTATAAGCAAAAGGGTCAGCAACAAAAGAATTATCAAAGCTGGTGCATTCATGATGCCTGAATGATGCAGGCCGGCACTGTCTGTAAAACTCTCAAAAGGCGAATGGCACCATTCATAGGGGATTTGCCCACCAAAGAGTTTATTCAGGTATTCGCTCCAGGCAATAGAAACTGTTGCCGCACCAAGGGCATATTCCATAATAAGTGCCCAACCAATGATCCATGCAACCAGCTCTCCCATGGTGGTATAACTGTACGCATAAGCACTACCCGCTATGGGAATCATAGAGGCAAACTCAGCATAACATAAACCTGCAAAAGCACAGCCTACGGCAGCTATTACAAAGGAAAGTGTAACTGCCGGACCTGCGGCCTGGCCTGCTGCTGCAGCTGTTCTTACAAAAAGACCTGCACCAATAATAGCTCCAATACCAAGTGCAATCAGGTTGGCTGCACCTAATGTACGCTTAAGGCCATTTTCACCACCTTCGGCCTGCGCCAGCATTTGGCTTAATGGTTTCTTTACAAATAAACTCATACTAGTTAGTTGGTTTTGATGAATAATGAAACTGAAAAATAAGCAATAAATTCTTAAATAAACAACCATTGATACTTTTTATAGGCTGTTTGCCGATAACAGCTTTTTAATATTATATTGCAGTATTAATTGATTATTATGGAAATAGCCCATCAGCCAACAAAAAAAAGCAGGCTTACGCTGTACATTTTAATTGCCATGGTATTGGGTATTGTGGCGGGATATTTTGTACATGAAAATTACCCGGCCGAAACCATCAAGGTATTTTCTGATAATATTAAACTGCTTACCACCATTTTTTTGCGCATGGTGCAAATGATCATAGCACCCATTGTTTTTG
>JBJTMN010000033.1:0-3712 GCA_046070545.1 Ferruginibacter sp. | reverse complement strand
CCCAATTGCGGCGAAATAATCAATTCATTCGGATTTGGCGAACAGGCTGCTATGATTGCGCCGCCCAAAACCAAGAGAGCCTGTCGCTGGGTACCGCCCAGGCATTCGGTAAGTGCGGCAGCAGCCATGGCGCTGCTAACGCCGATCTCGGCCTGGCAGCCACCCATGGCAGCTGATATGGTGCGCCTTTTTTAAAGATACTGCCGATCTCGGCAGCCGTAAGCATGAACTGGACTATTTTATCCTCATGGTCTCCATCGCAAAAAGCTATATAATATTGCAGCACAGCAGGTATTACACCGGCAGCACCGTTGGTGGGTGCAGTTACTACCCTGCCAAAGCTGGCATTCTCTTCATTTACGGCCAGGGCAAAACAACTAACCCAATCAAGGGTATACGTAAAATGATTGCCGCCTTTTTTAATAAGGTCCAGCCAGCTGCTATAATCGGTATAGGTTTTACCGCTCATTAGTCTTTCGTTCAGGCTGGCGGCACGGCGCTTAACCTGTAAGCCGCCGGGTAAGGTGCCGGTTTTATGGCAGCCGCGGTAAATACACTCCTTCATCACCCGCCAGATATTGAGCATGCCCGCCTTTGTATCCGCTTCGCTGCGCCAGGCAGTTTCGTTCTCCAGTACTACTTCGCTGATATTGTGCCCCGTCTTCATGCACCAGTGCAATAACTCGTTTGAGGTATTGATAGGAAAAGGAAGATGCACATCGTTAGATGCAGTACCTGATTCACCTTCTTTTACCACAAAACCACCTCCGACAGAGTAGAAGGTCTCTGCAAAATTCTCTTCATTATCAAGGGTAACCAGGAAGCTGAGTGCGTTGGGATGAAAGGGTAAGGATTCGCCCATTAAAAATTCAATATCCTCTGCCGGGTCAAAATCGATCTCGTGTTTACTGCTCAGCAGTATTTTTTTCATGTGCCTGATATCGGCGATCTTGGCGTCAATATTATTTACATCAAAACTTACCGGGTCATCACCGCTGAGGCCAAGCTGCACGGCTATATCGGTACCATGCCCCACTCCTGTTTTGGCCAGTGAGCCATACAGCAATACACGCAAAGCTTTTACCCGGTCAAGTAATTTTTTTTCAACCAGTGATTGGGTAAACTGCTGTGCTGCACGCCAGGGTCCCAGGGTGTGGCTGCTGGATGGGCCAACACCTATTTTAAACATGTCAAAAACCGAGATCGCTTCGTGGCTCAAAATGAAAATTTTATTTATTGAACATCTACCAGGTCAACCGTGAAGATCAGGTTAGATCCGGCCGGGATACCGCTTACAGCCGTGCATCCGTAACCCAAAGATGGTGGTAAATACAAAATGATGGATCCGCCTTTCTGAATAAGCGGCAGTCCTTTTCGGAAACCCAGTATCAGCTGGTTCAATGGAAATACAGCGCCTGTTGTATTCTGATCAAAAGTACTGCCATCCTGCAGTTTACCGGTATATTTAAAAGTAACGGTAGAAGCCAGTGTTGGTGCGGCACCGCTGCCCTGTGCCACGATCCTGTAAAAGAATCCATCGGGATGTTGTGTTGCAGGCAAACTGTTTGCTGTTATATAAGATTGCAGGGAAGCTACTTCGGCAGCAGTTGGTACGCCGGTATTGTTTGCCACGCAGTTGTTTTCGGTTCCCGAAGATTTTAAGCAGCTGCTTTGTGATAAAGCGGTGGCAGCAAATGCCAGCATTAAAAAGTACTTTCTGATCATTGTTTAAATGGTTTGTATGTGATTTTTATATTAATGATTCTGTTTATTTTCTTTGCTTTTCAGTTCCTGGTAAAGCTGTTCATTCATTTCCCATTTGTATTGCATGCGAAAATAGGAAAAGAAAAACATGCAGATGATAACAGCTACCACAATGGTAGCTACCGAGCCAGGCATGCGTGCCGATACCTTGGTATACCATTCCGGTAAAAAAAGATAGATAACCGCAATAAAAAGCAGGATGGGTACACTGAACAGTGCTGCTACAGGCAGGCCCGAGGTAAGCTTTACAGAAAAACTTTTACGTGCTTCTCTTACCTGTTCCCAATAGAGGATGAATTCTTTATCTTTTTCAGAAAGCATGCTGCAAAACTAATGCAATTTGGGTTAGTGCTGTGTTTCAATTAATGTTAAATAAGTCATGGATGGCATGACTGCCAGTCTTTATAACCCGGGGGCAGGCAGGGTTCTTTGTTATGTAGCGAATATCTTGTAGGTTTGTCGGGCCTAAATATTCTGCATGAAAATAGAACAATTGCTGGTTCAGCATTTTTACAATCACCGGGAAGTTACATTACAGGGAATGGGAACCTTTACCCTTTCACCCGATTTTGTGATGCCTAAAGAAAATGATAAAGACGCTGAAATACCTGATTATGCTATCTCTTTTCAATACAATGCAAGGGCCACACAGGATGATGAACTGATCAGTTATATCGTGCAGCAAACCCGTAAAATGAAATCACTTGCTGCGGCCGACCTCGACAGTTACCTGGTACTGGGCAAACAGTTCCTGAACATTGGCAAGCCTTTTAAGATCGATGGCATGGGGATGCTGGTAAAAAACCAGCAGGGCGAACTGGAATTCACCAAAGGAGGTGCATTTAATGCAAGAACGGAAACCCAACAGGCTGTTGCTGCAAAAGAAAAAGCAGTCAATCCCGAAATATCCTTTGCTTCGGAAACCAGGAAAAAGGAAGGAACCAATAAAAAGGCACTGGTGGTAGCCTCTACCTTAATACTGCTGGCACTGGCTGGTACCACGGCCTGGTATTTTTTAAGCAGTAAGAACAGCAATACAAAAGATACCGTAGCTACGGCAACTACTGTTCAGCCGGATACGGTTAAAGCAACCGTAACAATCCCGGATACCACTGTTGTAAAACCTGCTGTAACTCCAAAACCTGCTGGTGATGGTTATACGTTTAAAGTATTATTCTTTAAAACAGCTGATTCTGCTGTGGCCGTTGCCCGGATGAATGTATTAACTGCACGCCATCATACAGTGATCATGTATAAAAAAGATTCTGTTACGTTTGCCTTGGCCGAGCCATTCAAACTTCCTTTATCAGATACAGCCCATGTCAAAGATTCGCTGAACAGGTTCTATTACCTGGGTAAGGCTGTGATAGAATATCAATAATACTTCCCTCTATTAAACAAGCTGATCCATGCAACAGGCAGTACAAAAAAAAATGGCAATTGCATTCTGGATTCTGGCCCTGCTTGATATTGCAGGCATTGCCACCAGCCAGCCTACGCTTCATTTTATTGCCAAACCCCTGCTGATACCTGCATTGCTGCTGTTATTGTTTTTTACCAGGTCTTCTGTACCGGGCAAGAACCTGTTATTGGCCGGTTTGTTGTTTTCCTGGGCAGGCGACCTCTTTTTATTGTTTGAATACAAAAACAAGCTTTTCTTCATATTCGGACTGGCCAGTTTTTTAACCACCCATATTTTTTATATCGTTTATTTTTTAAGGATCAGGTCGGCCAACAAATCTCTCTTGGCAAAGCAACCGGTGTTGCCGGCACTGGTTCCGGTCTATGGCATCACCCTGGTATGGCAGTTGTACCACCACCTGGGCGATCTGAAACTACCGGTAATGCTGTATGCAGCGGTTATTTGTACCATGCTGCTTTGCAGCCTGCATGTGTTTTTAAAACTAAACCGTAAAGCAGCCGTTAATTTCCTGGCGGGCGCAGCAGC
>JBJTMN010000032.1:0-3310 GCA_046070545.1 Ferruginibacter sp. | reverse complement strand
TATTTTAGGGTTCGACAATGTGAAAGACAATATATCCCTGCTTAAGCTGAAACAACATACGGCGATCTATCCTTTTGCCAGTGCTTTTAGTAGTTTATCCTCAGAGGATTTTTTAGGTACATGAAAAGTGAACAGCGAACCGGCAAAAGGATAGATCGCCGTATGTTGTTTCAGCTTAAGCAGGGATATATTGTCTTTCACATTGTCGAACCCTAAAATATCCATCAGGTAATCAGCATTGGCATAACAGCCATAAATGATCATGCCCCGTGCAATATCTACCAGTTTAATAGTGCCGTTTTTTATTTCACCGGCAGCTTTTGCTTTTTCAAGCCAGGTTGTAAAAGCCATGCTGTCTATAAAAGGGATGTAGAATTTTTCAAGATCGGCTACCGGTACATAAGTATTTTCATTGATCATTTCGTGGGTTGACTGCTGCGAAAATTCAATGGCTACAAGCATAGTAACTGTACTGGCCAACGGCATTAATTTGTTCTCATTAAGCCGGGCTATGGCAGTATCGTTTCGGGTTATGTAAACTGCAGATCTTAAAGGGTTGGCTTTGATAAAATAAAGAAAGGAATCGGCCTTTACAGGATCTAACTGGGCCTGAGCCCGGTTACCCAGCAACAGGATGCATGCAAAAATGAACCATCCGAATTTTGTGCCGGGCAAAAAAGATTGTTTCATAGTATTTTGTTTGTACAGCAAAATACAATTTTTTGTCATTAAAACTTATTCTTCCACATCATACTTTCAACCGGTTTATTGTGCTGGCCGCTGTATTTGGCATTTTTTTTCTGGTTGTATTTTACTTCAATTTCTCCATCTACCGGGAAGTAGATCAGCTGGCCGATAGGCATGCCGGCATACACCCTCACTGGCTGTTTTACAGAAATCTCCAGTGTCCAGTTGCCGCAAAAACCAACGTCGCCTTTGCCGGCTGTAGCATGTATATCAATACCCAGGCGGCCCGTACTTGACTTGCCTTCCAGGAAAGGAACATGGGCATGGGTTTCAGTATATTCTTCCGTTACGCCCAGGTAAAATTCATGCGGGTATAACACAATGCCTTCTTCCGGTATATCAAAATGTTCAATGGTATTGTGTGCCCTGGCATCCAGTTCCTTATTTACATAACGGGCAAGATGCCTGCCCAGGTGCACATCGTAACTGTTGCTGCCCAGGCATTCGCGGTCGTAGGGTTCAATTTTAATGGTGCCTTTTTCAATTTCTTCTAAAATGCGGCTATCGCTTAAGATCATGTTATTTTATTAAGTAGTTAAGTCGTTAATTTGTAAAGCTAAATTTTCAATTTTTAATTTTTAATTTTTAATTGCTCAAATGCCGCTGGTTTATCAACAAAATATTAACGCAACGAGTAAGATCGCAGTCTGGCATATAACAGAAAGCGAGGATTTTTTTCTGGAATCTGTTCCCGTACAGCGTGAAATAAAGCACTGGCATAAGCGGCTGCAACATCTTGCCGGGCGGTTATTGCTCAGGGAATTGTATCCTGAATTCCCGGTGGAAATGATATTGATCGCGGATACAAAAAAACCTTTTTTAGCAAATGAGCCATTTCATTTTTCCATATCCCATTGTGGTGATTATGCCGCTGCTATTGTAAGTAAAACACACCGGGTTGGGGTTGATGTGGAATTGCTGAACACCAGGATTGAGCAGATACAGCATAAATTTACCAGTGACGAAGAGCTGGAAATATTCACACAGTATCCAGCTGAAAATATTCAATATTCAACATTCAATATTCAATGCCTTACCTTATGCTGGAGCATAAAAGAGTCTGTCTTTAAATGGTGGGGCAGGGGCGAAGTGGATTTTAAAAAAGATATTGTTTTGCGGTCTGTAACAGGCTCACCCGGGGAAGGCCTTGTGCATTGTATCTTTAAAAATGAATTTGAACTGAATATTCATTACCTGTTTTTCAATAATAATTTTTTAACCTGGGTATTAACGGACAGGTAAGTTGTTTTCTCCCAGTAAATCCTGGTTCAGCAGGATTTTCATGGTTTCATATAAAGAAGGGTACAATTCTTTCAGCATGGCCGGCCTTTCAAAATATATCTCTGCACTTTCTGCCCAAAACTCCTGGAAATTTGTAACTGCGTATTCAGAATATAAACCACCTGCTACCGTTTTTTCGGTATGGTAAACCTTATTGCCATGGTCAATAAATTCATCATAATTGACCCTGAAACGATCATCCACATTTTCACCCACAACAAAGGTCTGATAATACAGGGCATGGGCAAGTTCATGTAAACCTACATTTTGCCCGTCCGTTTTCTGTTCGTAGCCCCTTAAAAAATGTTTCCAGGAAAGATTGATATTGTTGCCTGATACATTTCCTTCTAAAAAACAAACACCCAAATCATTCGACCTGAAAAATTCCTCCGGGAAAACATGGATGTTCTTAAAATAAGGCAGCAGGTATTTTTTTAAGCCAAAGGTTAGCTGGATGGCTGCAGCACTTATCAGGATGGGCATTTCCTTAAAGCCGCTTTCATCATGTATGTAAAATGTCTTATCCTTAATAAAATTTTTTATTCGGTGAAGAAAGCGTTCTTTATCGGCAGCGCTTAATGCAATATAATACGGGAAACGTTTGTTGAGCGCATTTTCTATCTCAACATCAGTAAAACCAAGCCCGGCTCCGTCATAACGAAGCAGTGGCTGTGTTGGTGTATCAATATCGCTTTCTGTCAATACAGATCCCCCGAAAGTATCTACGATTCTATTGGGATAGAAAATTTCATTTTTGAATTCTATGAGGCCAAGCAGTACAATGGTTAATCCCATTGATCCAAAAGCATATTGCCCGGATAAAAATAACAGGACAGTTGTTACAGCTAAAATGCGAATGATAATTTTAGCGACATTGAAATTTCTTAATTCTTTCAATTTTATAAAACCCGGAGAATACTTTTTAACTGCATATATTATCACGACTACAAGTATTACTAAAATTACAAATAGCAGACTGTCATCCTTTGGCTCGGCTTGTTTTGGCAGGTATATTGTTTGATCTGCCTGGTCTGTTATTTCCGGATAATTAATTCCATGACTTGCCAATTGGTCAATAGGTAAATCAATAACAGTGTCTTTTCCACCTGAGGGCACGGCCATGGTAACAACCGTTTTTTTATCGGGGCTTACAAAGTTATAGGTAGTATCAAAGGGCATGCATCCAATTATTCTAAAAGTTCTGTATCTCCATCCAGCAGCGGAATATCACCAATAGAAGCGCCAGCAATTCCTTTAACAGAGCCATACATGCCGCTGGTGC
>JBJTMN010000031.1:0-3279 GCA_046070545.1 Ferruginibacter sp. | reverse complement strand
ACACTATTGCGGGCATTAACGTAATAGGATCAAAGGCATTCGATGCAAACCTCATTATATCAGTTCCGGGTCTGGGAAATCTTTTGTAGTCAGATATTTTTGTATGGTATCCTGCGTTATTGTATCTGGTTCCAGTTTCCCCTCTTTTACATCGGCTGCAATTTGTTTAACCGCATGCACGATCTCCCAACGGCTGCTGTAACTTAAGGCCATGATCAGGTTCAACCCGGTATTAACACTGGTTTCATTCAGTGCTTCCTTTAATTCATTTTTTGCAGCTTCGGGTAACATATCTGTATCACCTATTACATGCAACCTGATGTTATTTTTGTTTAGTGTAGGTACCTCATTACGTATGGTATCTACCAACAGTTCCATCAGGCCGGATACCTCGTACTGCGGCCTGTCCCAGTTCTCGGTGCTAAAGGCATAGAGGGTAAGATATTTTATGCCCAACTCTGCTGCTCCCTCTACAATATTGCGTACACTTTCAACCCCATGCAAATGGCCATACAGGCGATCTTCGCCTTTTTCTTTTGCCCATCTTCCATTACCATCCATAATAATGGCAATGTGGCTGGGCAAACGTTGCATGTCAATATTGTCCTTGAGAGTCATAAATACTATAAAAGCGTAGTCAGGCACAGGGCCTGACTTTGGGGGGCAAAAGTAATAAATTTTAGTTGTAATACGGTTTTTAGCACAAATCTTAGAACTTTACCAGCTTTTCAGAAAAGATCCTGCCATTTATTACAATTTTACACCAATACATTCCTGCTGGTAAATTGCTGATATTGAACTGGCTTACATTATTAAACACAGCTACTTTATTGCCCAACGCATTTACCACAATTACCTGGCTGGCAGTTAGTTCGGTACCTGTTTGCATCAATTTAAAAATACCGGTTGAAGGGTTAGGATACAATACCGGGGCCACCGTAATCCCGGTATCCGCCTTAATTCCTGAGCATACCTGTTTGGCAGCTATGAATTGCTGATCTTCACCGATCTTCCTGGTTAAAGCACAATCAACTCCATTGGTTAAAGTAACTATAGCATTGGGGGTTATGTTAGCTGGTAGTTCAACTGAACGCTGGTTGCTGTATGTATAAGTCTGGCCCTGGTCGGTGATCTCCCAGTCAAACTGTCCCGTTTTTGCAGTAGCTGTTAACCGGGCAACACAATTGCCGTTGTTATTTACCACATCAACCCTGAAATCAGCTGACGGGCATGGCAGCGGTTTTGGCTGGGCATACCACAAAAAATTGTTTACGTTGGCAAATACCAGGCTGTACTGGTAAAACTTCCTGGTGATGCGGCAGAATTTGCCAACAGACTCATGTGGTATTTCAATATAAAACAAAGCAGAATCAGTGGGGGTTACAAATCGTGCTTTTAAAGTATTTCCGTTATTATCCTGTATGTTGAATGCACTGTTGATATGTGCTTCTGATTTAAAGCCGGAACCTCCTGCATTGCTGTTTGCAATACTGAAGTACAGTTTATTTACCCCCTGCGGAATGTATATATACCCGGGCATATCTGTTTCATTACTGTAAGATTCAGTTGCCTTACCAAAGAAGGCTCCACTTTTATAAAATACGTTTTTGTTGGTTATTATTTTCAGGTTGACTGATGATTTATACTTGGAGCAAACAGTCAGTTTATAATTTCCGGCTGAAGGAAGTTTAATAACGATACTGCCGGCTTTTGCATTTCTGTCAATTGAGATATCTTCAATAATATCCAACACCCTATCGGCAGATTCAACAGTAAAGTTGATGTATCCCTTATCATTCATTTCAAATGTAGGGTCGTAGCTGATGGTAAAAGACCCTGCCGCAGGTGCTTTAATACTAAACTCGGCACGGTTATAAAAATCCATGCCATTTGTATAACTCAATTGTACATTTATTTCTTTGGGAACCCTTAAACCCGCAGCATCCAATCGGCCTGCTATTGCATCGGTAGTTTCAAATCTATACGCATGGATAGCACTGCTGAATTTAGCCAGATCATTCCTGAAATCGTTTTCAACCTCAGTTTCAGTTATGAGGGGTAAATTACCATTCAGGTAAGCCGTTCCGTTTGCGACATTGTATTGCTGATAAAAGCTGGTGGTTGCTGCATAGCTCCTGCTGATGGTAGATATGAGGTAGTAACTGTTAACCAGCTGCATTTTATTGATCTTAGCCAGGTACATGCACAAAGCAGCAGCTTTGCTGGTTTTAGCGGCAGTTCCCTGGTCGCCGGCCCAATTGTAATATAATGACATGTAATGCAGGTACGCTTTTAACTCACGTAATCTTGCTTTTACAATTTCAGGTTCGTTTGCAACCTGCTGTTCGGCAGTCTTGACCAGTTCAAAATATAGAGGCATTTTGTATGAGTTGGAAATACCACCTGCCAGTTTTTCATTATCAGTCCATAACTGCAGCAGGCTGTAAATGGTTTTACCTGCGGCAGTAAACATATTGTTGCAGAATTCACCCAGGCTGCTATCTACAGAAATATTATCCCTTAAATTTCTATTGGCAGCCATTAAAAACGGCAGGCTTGCAAATTTGGCGGGAGATGCTTCCCACATTAAGCCCTGGCTATGTTTATCTTTTGCTATCTGCAATGTTGTTTTTAAAGCATCCAGGTCAAGAGATGGTGTTTCCCCGCTCCAGCCTGAAAGATTTAAATAATTATATTCAGATATGTTCCTTGTGCGTTTATACCAGCGGTTACGCAAGCCATTGGTGCTGGTAAGGTTTTGATATACTTCAGGCACTAACTGTATATCTAATTTATCGCTGAGAGTAAGATCAGCAGAAGGCACATCGGCGTGTGTTGAATAAGCATACAACTGAAAACGAACGTTCGGATATTTAGCACCGATCTTTTGTGCTGTATGATTTGCCAGTGTAATATTCTGGTCGCTTTCTTTTGCATAACCATTGTTAATGCAGCCTGAGTTATCTTTTGAATTTCCCCACAAAGCTCCGTCAGTTACTTCTATACCCACGTTATAATTACTGTAATTTAATCCCCTGTACTGGTTTATGTATGCATTGGGATTGTTTAAAACAGAAGACCTGTATGCTGTATATTTTTGTTCAATAATATTGGCCCAGAGATCTTTGGCAGCTGTGCTATTTACATCCGGAACCGATTGTGAACTTACTGCACGTGAGTTATTGTAAGACGCAATATAGCAGGGGTTGTTTTGCCAGGCGCTGCTATTGGCGCCGCTTATGATATCACTGCGATGGCCTGAAAAGCTGTATTGACCGG